>CBJLOV010000020.1:0-33715 GCA_966424745.1 uncultured bacterium | reverse complement strand
AGCGAGTAGGGCGGGAGAAGCCGCGCAGCGGCGCATCCCGCCGTGGCCGTATCCATGAAGAAGGCGGGATACGCTTCGCTTCTCCCGCCCTACGGAGGCGAGGGGAAGCTCTTGCTTCAAAAAAGTAAACAACAAAAAGCAAAGGCGTTGGATTACGCGCGGCAGTTCCATCAAGGGCTTGCGGGAATGACGAGCAAAATGCCGGGTGCGATGAATCGCGCCCTTACGCGACCACGGGCATCAACAGGAGCAAAGCGGCGCCGAGCACGATGCGATACAGCGCGAACGGTGTGAAGCGATGCGTGCGGATGAAGCCGAGCAGCCATTTCACCGCGACGAAGGCGACGATCATCGAGACGACGAAGCCGAGGGCGAGGGCGCTCCAGTCTTCGTGGCCTTCGCCGGATTTCATCGCCTTGAGCAGTTCGTAGCCGGAAGCGGCGAACATGGTCGGGATGCCGACGAGGAAGGCGAATTCGGTTGCCGCGGGGCGGTTGCTCGCACCGGCGAGCATGGCGGCGAAGATTGTCGCCGCCGAGCGCGAGGTGCCCGGGAAGATCGCCGCGACGACCTGGGCCAGGCCGACGAGGATCGCGACTTTCCAGGTGATCGTCACCGAATCGGGCAGCTTGGCCGCGAAATGCTCGGCGGCGATGATCCAGAACCCGCCGACGACGAAAGCCCAGGCGATCGGCGCCACGTCGTCCTTGAGCTTGAAGCCGAGTTTGATCGCGACGAAGCTCAGCGCGCAGGTGATCGCGGTCGCCGCGATCAGCTTCAGTGCGTAGTCGCGGTTGTCGGGCCTGTGGAAGTTCGTTGCCAACTGCCAGAGGCGCTGTCGGTAGATGAGGACGACGGCGAGGATCGCGCCGGCCTGGATGACGACGTTGAAGGTTTCCGAGCGCCCGCCGAGCCAGCGTTCGGCGACGAGCAGATGGCCGGTGGAGGAGATGGGCAGGAATTCGGTGATGCCTTCGATGATGCCGAGAAGGACGACGCGGAGAAATTCGGGCATGGATTGTTGGGGCTGAGGGCTGAGGGCTGAGGGCTGAGAAGCACGAGCGGCGGCGGCTTTTGATCTTCAGCCAGGCCCTCGGCCCTTGGCCCCGGGGTCTCAGCCCTAGGCCCTCAGCCCTCAGCGTGGCATCATACGTCACCTTCGCCAACTCCTGCCGCCTGCTCCATGCTGATCTTCGAACTGTCCCAATCCGGCCGTACCGCGGCCGCGCAAATCCCGGCCAAGACCCCGACCCCGGCCGACCTTCCCGAACAGTTCCGCCGCAAAACCCCGATCGGCCTGCCCGAAGTTTCCGAACTGCAGGTGGTGCGCCATTACACGAATCTGTCGCGCAAGAATTTCTCGATCGACACGCAGTTCTATCCGCTCGGCTCGTGCACGATGAAGTACAACCCGCGCGCGTGCAATTCGCTCGCGATGCTCGACGGGTTCCTCGCGCGCCACCCCTATGCGCCCGAATCGAAGTCGCAGGGCTTCCTCGCCTGCATGCACGATTTGCAGGAGATCCTCGCCGACGTCACCGGCATGAAGGGCGGCGTCTCGCTCGCGCCGATGGCCGGCGCGCAGGGCGAGTTCGCCGGCGTGGCGATGATCATGGCCTACCACAAACACCGCAACGACCTGGAACGCACCGAGATCATCGTGCCCGATGCCGCGCACGGCACGAATCCGGCGACCGCGACGATGTGCGGCTGCACGGTGCGCGAGATTCCGACCAAGGACGACGGCGACATCGACGTCGAAGCGCTGAAGAAAGTGTTGGGCCCGAAGACGGCCGGGATCATGCTGACCAATCCGTCGACGATCGGCGTGTTCGAGCGCCGCATCGCCGAGATCTCCAAGCTCGTGCACGAGGCCGGCGGCCTGTTGTACTACGACGGCGCGAATCTGAACGCGATCCTCGGCAAGGTGCGCCCGGGCGACATGGGCTTCGATGCGATCCACATGAACCTGCACAAGACCTTCTCGACGCCGCACGGCGGCGGCGGTCCGGGTGCGGGTGCGGTCGGCGTGTCGGAGCGACTGAAACCGTTTCTGCCGATTCCGATGGTCGAGAAGCGCGCCGATGGCCGCTACGGCTGGATCCGCAGAAAGGACCGCCCGCTCTCGATCGGCCGCCTGACCAGCTTCGCCGGCAACGCCGGCGTGCTGTTGCGCGCCTATGTCTACGCGCGCCTGCTCGGCCGCGAGGGCATGCCGCGGGTGGCCGAATACGCGACGCTCAATGCGAACTATCTGGCCAAGCGTTTGGCCGCAAAGGGTTTCGATCTGGCTTATCCGGAGCGCCGCGCCAGCCACGAATTCATCGTCACGGTGGCGAAGCAGAAGAAGGAAAGCGGCGTGACCGCGCTCGATTTCTCCAAGAGCCTGCTCGACCGCAACATCCATGCGCCGACCAACTATTTCCCGTTGCTCATCCCCGAGTGCCTGCTGATCGAACCGACCGAAACCGAGTCGAAGGAGACGCTGGACGAGTTCGTCGACGTGATGGGCGACCTGCTCGCGCTGGCTTCGAACGATCCGCAGAAGATGAAGGACGCGCCGGTGACTCAGCCGGTGCGCCGTCTCGACGACGTGAAGGCGGCCAAGGATCTCGACATCGCCTGGCGCGGACGCACGCACCTGCACGCCGCGGACACGGCCGTCACGGCCGGCGTCTGACGCATCGCCGCCGCCAGGGGAGAGGACGATGCCCAGCACCGAACCGCGCGGACCGAAGCAGATCTACAAGGCGTTGATCTGGTCGTTGAAGGGCCTGCGCGCGAGCTGGACCTTCGAAGCTTCGTTCCGCCTCGAAGTCTATCTGACGATCGTCCTGTTTCCGCTCGGACTCTGGCTCGGGCGCGGCGCGGTGGAAAAGGCGATGCTCATCGGCTGCCTGATCCTCGTCCTGGCCGCGGAAATATTGAACTCCGCGATCGAAGCGGTGGTCGACAAGACGACGCCCGAATTCCACGAGCTGGCCGGCCGCGCCAAGGACATGGGATCGGCGGCGGTATTCCTGCTGATGCTCAATGTGGCGCTGTGCTGGGGCTTGATTCTTTGGCAGCACGCGGCGACGTAGACGTCGCACGGGCGGATTTCGAACGAGGCTAAGAGATTGGAAGCTGAACTCTGGATCGCACTGCTCACCCTGAGCACGCTGGAAATCGTCCTCGGCGTCGACAATCTCGTCTTCATCTCGATCGCGGTCAGCCGCCTGCCGGCCGAGCAGCGCGCGCTGGCGCGCAAGCTCGGGCTCGCCTTCGCCTGTCTCACCCGCATCGCCCTGCTCGTCACCCTCGCTTACTTCGCGCGGCTCGACGACAAGCACATGCCGCTGTTCACCGTGTTCGGCAAGATCATCTCGGTGCGCGATCTGATCCTCGGCGGCGGCGGCATCTTCCTCGTCGTCAAAGGCATCATGGAGATCGCCGACGCGATCCGCGGCAAGCATGCCGAGGTCGTGGTCGGAGCGGCGGCGGTCGGTTTCGCCTGGGTCATCGCGCAGATCGCGGTCATCGACATCGTGTTTTCGATCGATTCGGTGATCACCGCGGTCGGCATGGTGCGCAGCATTCCGGTGATGATCGGCGCGATCATTCTGGCCGTGGCGGTGATGCTGTTCGCCTCGACGCCGGTCGGCAATTTCATCGACAACAATCCCGCGATCCGCATGCTCGCGCTGGCCTTCATCGTGCTGATCGGCATCGTGTTGATCGCCGAGTGCATCGATATCCACATTCCGCGCGCCTACATCTACGGCTCGATGGCGTTCTCGGCGATCGTCGAGGTGCTCAATCTCTGGGCGGCGAAGAACCAGAAGCCGGCGGCTTGACCGGGGGGCAGGACGCCGGTCGCGCAACGGACGCGCGCATTCGGTATGATGCGCCGATCGCTGGCCAACGGAGGGGTAAGACCATGCATCTGCAACGTATCGCGCTGCTTCTGATCGCCGCATTCCTGCTTGGCGGTTGCGGTTACAACGCGTTTCAAGGCAAGGACGAGGCGGTCAAGGCCGCATGGTCCGAAGTGGTCAACCAGTACCAGCGCCGCGCGGATCTGGTGCCGAATCTGGTCAACACGGTCAAAGGCTACGCCGAGCACGAGCAGTCGACGCTCGAGGCGGTGACGAATGCGCGCGCCAGCGTCGGCAAGATCACGCTCAGCGCGGACGACTTGACCGATGAAGCGAAGGTGAAGGCGTTCCAGCAGGCGCAGGGCGAGCTGTCGAGCGCGCTGTCGCGACTGATGGCGGTGTCGGAGAACTACCCGAACCTCAAGGCCGATGGCCTGTTTCAAAACCTGCAGGCGCAGCTGGAAGGCACCGAGAACCGGATTGCTGTTGCGCGCAACCGCTACATCACGGCGATCCAGGACTACAACACCTTCGCGCGCAGCTTCCCGCAGAACCTCACCGCGATGATGTTCGGCTACAAGCCCAAGGCGAATTTCACCGTCGAAAACGAAAAGGCGATCTCGACCGCGCCGACGGTGAACTTCGACAAGCCCAAAGACACCGCCCAGCCCGCGCATTGATCGACGGCAAACCAAGAGCATTATTCGGCCACGGATTACACGGATGAACACGGATTTTTTTCGTGTCATCTCGGATCGATGCTTGATCCGTGCATATCCGCGCAATCCGTGGCTGAAAATCTGCTTTTTGCTGCTCGTTCTCGCGCCGGTTTGGACTCGCGCAGCCGAAGGCGATGCGCAAGCGATCCCGCCGCTCAAGGCGCACGTCACCGATCTGACCGGCACGCTCGACGCGCAGCAGCAACAGCAGCTGGAAGGCGAGCTGACCGCGCTGGAGAAGAGCAAGGGCTCGCAGCTCGGCGTGCTGATCGTGCCGACGACGCAGCCCGAGGACATCGCCCAGTACGGCATCCGCGTCGGCGATGCCTGGAAACTCGGGCGCAAAGGCACCGACGACGGTGTGATCTTGATCGTCGCGAAGAACGATCGGCGCGTGCGCATCGAAGTCGGGCGCGGCCTCGAGGGCGCGATCCCCGATGCCGCGGCGGCGCGCATCATCCGCGAATACATCACGCCGAAGTTCCGCGCCGGCGATTTCTTCGGCGGCGTGCACGATGCGACCGACGCGCTGACCAAGCTGATCCAGGGCGAGCCGTTGCCGCCGCCGTTGACCGACGAACGCAGTTCGCGCTCCGGCGACAACGATCCGTTCAACGCCGCCATCTTCGCGATTTTCGCCATCCTGTTCGCGCGTTCGCTGTTCGGCGGCTTGTCCGCGCCGCCGCGCGCGGGCCTGACCGGCGTCGTCGGCGCCGGCGCCGCATGGCTGTTGTCGGGCGGCGTCGTTCCGCTCGCGGTCGGCCTCGGCGTCGTCGGTCTCGTGCTCGGTTTGTTCGGCGGTGGCGGCGGCGGCTTCGCCAACCGCGGCGGCTGGGGCGGGTTTCCGAGCGGCGGCTTCGGCGGCGGCGGCTTCGGAGGGGGCGGTGGCGGCGGTTTCAGCGGCGGCGGCGGTTCGTTCGGCGGCGGCGGCGCTTCGGGGAACTGGTGAGACCGCGCGCCGTGCATGCGCTTCCGACAGGCGATCGCGCACGGCGTACGCTGCAGGCATTCCGCAACGCTTGCCAGATGCTTCTGCTTGCGGCGGCTTTTCTGGGCTGCCTCTTGGTTCTCGCCGACGCCGCGGCGCAGGACGAACGGCGATCGATTCCCGCGTTGACCGCGCGCGTCACCGACACGACCGGCACGCTCGACGCACAGCAGACCCGTGCGCTCGAATCCGAACTCGCGGCGCTCGAACGGCGCAAGGGTGCGCAGATCGGCGTCCTGATCGTGGCGACGACGAAGCCCGAAGACATCGCCCAATACGCGATCCGCGTATACGACGCGTGGAAGCTCGGCCGCAAGGGCGTCGACGACGGCGTGCTGCTGGTCGTGGCGAAGGACGACCACCGCGTGCGCATCGAAGTCGCACGCGGCCTCGAGGGCGCGATTCCGGACGCCGCGACGGCGCGCATCATCCGCGACTACGTCACGCCGAAGTTTCGCGCGGGCGACTTTTACGGCGGCATCCACGACGCCGCCGATGCGTTGACCAAGCTCGTCGACGGCGAGGCGCTGCCGCCGCCATCCGCCAAGGGCGGCGGAATCGGCGTCATCGTGTTTTCGCTGCTGTTCTGCGCATTCTGGGCTTTCTTCCTGCGCCTGCTTCTGTCCTTTCTGCCCGGACCGATTCGCGGCTTGGCCATCGGGATTGCGATCGGCGTCCTGCAGTGGTGGTGGCTGCAGACTCTGGACGTGACCGCGGGGGTGTCCTTGCTCGCGGCCTTGGTCGGCGCAGGTGCGGCGTTCCTGATCGGCTTCGTCGGCAGCGGGCAAAAACGCGGGCGCTATGCGGCCGCAGGCGCCGCCACGGCGGCGGGCGGCAGCTTCGGTCTGGTCGACAGCGGCGGCAGTTTCGGCAGCGGCGGTTCCAGCATCAGCTCCAGCGACAGCGGTTCCGGCAGCAGCGACTGCAGCGGCGGCGGCGGCGAATCCGGCGGCGGCGGATCTTCGGGGGACTGGTGATGAATTTGGTACGCGTGCTCAGGCATCTGATCGACGTTCATTCCGCGCGGCGGCGATTTCCCGACGCTGCGCTCGACACGATCCAGAAAGAGATCGCCGCGGGCGAAGCGCTGCATCGGGGACAGGTCTGCGTCGCCATCGAAAGCGCCTTGTCGCCGGGCGAACTGTTGCGCGGCCGCGGCGCGCGCGAACGCGCACACGAGGTGTTCGCGCATTTGCGCGTGTGGGATACCGAGCACAATTCCGGCGTGCTGATCTACCTGCTGCTGGCCGACCGTGCGATCGAGATCGTCGCCGACCGCGGCATCGCCGCGCGCGTGGGGGAATCCGAGTGGCAGGCGATCTGCGCGCAGCTGCGCGAACGCTTTCTCGCGGGCGAGTTCGTCCCCGGCATGGTCGCGGCGGTGCATGCCGTCAGCGCGATCCTTGCCCGGCATTTTCCGGCCGACGGCAAGCCGGCAGCCAACGAACTGCCCGACCGTCCCGTGCGCCTTTAAGGCCTGTCCGCAGTATCCCAGGCGGATTGCGTGGCTCTTGGGTGACGGCCGCACAAGAGCCACCCTCCGGGACCAGGTCCTATACGTTCAGTACGCTTCGCTCACGGCCCCTTCGCGCTGCAGGCAGAGGGCCGGCGTCGCGACCGTCCGGGCATTGCGAACCGGGCCTAGTGCGCCGCCGTCCGCGGCATCGATACGCTCAGCCGCGACGGATCGGTCAGCGGTGGATCGCACTGCGGGCCGCGGCAGACATAGGCCACGCCGCCGGGAACGTATTTCTGCGCACCGAGCGTGCCGGGAAGCGTGCCGGCGCCGTCCGCAATGAAATACGCATCGACGCGGCGCAGATCGCCGCAGGCACGCAGCGCGGACCGCCACGTTTCTTCTTCTCTGCCGGAATCGAAACGGACGACGACGAGGGTGCGCGGATCGAGGGCGTCGTTGAGCGCGCGCTGCAGCGTCGCGCAGGCCTGCGGCATCTGCCGCAGTGTCGGCCATGCGGCGCGCAGGCCGCGTTCGGCTGCATCGAGCCAGCGCGTTTCGCCGAGCAGATGGCCGAGCCGCAGCAGGGCGCGCACAGCGACACCGTTGCCCGACGGCAGCGCTTCGTCCGCATAGGGCTTCGGCCGCTGGATCAGGGCTTCGTGATCGTGCGCGGTGAAGTAGAAACCGCCGTGCTCGCGGTCTTCGAAGCGGTCGAGCAGAGCATGGGCCAGTTCGATCGCCCAGTCGAGGTAGCGGCTGTTCCAGCCGGTCTGGAGAAATTCGAGCAGCGCGTCGAGCAGGAAGGCGTAGTCGTCGAGGTAGGCCGGAAAGCGCGCTTCGCGGCCGTCGAAGCTGGCGTAAAGACGGCCGCCGCGCCAGGCATTGCGGTGCAGCGCTTCGATCGCGTTTTCGGCCAGGGCGGTGAACCAGGACGTGCCCGTCGCACGCGCTGCGCGCGCGAGGCCCGCGATCGTGAGCGCGTTCCACGAGGTGAGGACCTTGTCGTCGAGACCGGGCCGCGCGCGCCGGCTACGCACCATGAACAGCTTGCTGCGCGCGCCGGACAGCCGGCGTTGCGCCGCTTCGGTCGAGAGATTCAGCGTCTCGGCGATGGAATCGAGCGGGCGTGCAACGATCGGATTCCACGCGCCGTGCTCGAAATTCGGCGGCCGGTCGAAGCCGTAGTACGGCGCCGCGACGGCGAACTCCTCGTCGCTCAGCGCGCTGCGCACCTCGTCGCGGCCCCAGACGTAGAACCGGCCTTCCTCGCCCTCGGAGTCGGCGTCGAGCGCGGCGTAGAACGCGCCGTGCCTGGCCGTGTCCGGGCCGGCGATCATCTCCCTCTGCAGCCACTCGGCGCATCTTTGCGCGATCTCGGTTGACGGAGCGCGGCTGCCGCCTGCGGCGGCGCGGGCATACAGCGGCAGCAACTGCGCGTTGTCGTAGAGCATCTTCTCGAAATGCGGGATCTCCCAGCGCTCGTCGACGCTGTAGCGGCAAAAGCCGCCGCCGATCTGATCGTGGATGCCGCCTTCGGCCATGCGCGCGAGGGTCGATTCGACCATGGCGCGGGCGCGCGCCGTGCCGAGATCGAGCAGCAGCTCCATCTCCGGGCAATGCGGAAACTTCGGCGCGCCGAGGTGGCCGCCGTGCACAGGGTCGAAATTGCGCTCGATCTGCGCGAGCGCGGCACGGATCGGGGTGTCGTCGAGCGTTCCGGCATGCGCCTCGCCGGCGTCGTAGTTTTCGAGGAATTCGCGCAGAGCGGCGTTCTGCGCGCGCACTTCGGCGCGGCGCGAGTCCCAGAAATCACGCACCTGCGCGAGCACGTAGGCGAACGGCGGCATGCCGTAGCGGGCTTCTTTCGGGAAATACGTGCCGGCGTAGAAGGGCGCGAGATCGTCGGGGGCGAGGAACACGGTCAGCGGCCAGCCGCCGCCGCGCCGGGTCAGGGCCTGGTGGGCGAGCTGGTAGATCCGGTCGAGATCCGGACGCTCCTCGCGATCTACTTTTATACAAATGAACTTTTCGTTCATCGCGCGCGCAGTGGCTGCGTCCTCGAAGCTCTCGTGCGCCATCACATGGCACCAGTGGCAGGCGCTGTAGCCGATCGACAGCAGGATCGGCTTGTCCTGCGCGCGCGCCGCGGCCAGCGCCTGCGCGTTCCACGGCCACCAATCGACCGGGTTGTCCGCGTGCTGGCGCAGATACGGGCTGGTTTCGGCGGCGAGGCGGTTGGGCATGGGCAGCACGAACGGTTCGACGGCGCCGAGGGTAGCGCCTATTTGCCGGCCGCGGAATGTCGGCGATCGTGCGATTCAGGGAAACCAGACGTTGACGCCCAAACCGCGTCCGCCGAGACCGGCGCCGACCTCGACGGTTGCGCCGTGCATCGCGGCGATGCGCGCCACGAGCGACAGGCCGATGCCGCTGCCGCTCGCGCCGTTGCCGGCGACGCGGTAGAAGCGGTCGAAGATGCGCGCGCGCTCGGCGGCCGGCACGCCGGGGCCGTCGTCGCTGATCGAGAGGTTCGCGCCGATGACGCCGTTGCGCAGCGCATGGCGGCACGACACCGCGACGCGCCCGCCTTCGCTGCTGTAGCGCAGCGCGTTGTCGAGCAGGTTGCGCAGGAGGATGCCGATCTCGTCGACGTTGGCGCGGACCAGGGTAAGTTCGATTTCCAGCGCGATCGACTGGCGCCGCTGCCGGGCGAAGTTCTCGAAATCGCGCACGACCAGGACGACCAGTTCGGACAGATCCAGCTCGATCCGCTCGGGCGCGTACTTCGCCGCGTCCAGGCGCGCCATGTCGAGCAACTGCTCGGACAGCCGCGCGCTGCGCTCGACGCCCGCGGCGAGGCGGCGCACGGCGAGATTTCTTTCTTCGAGGTCGTCAGCGTGCAGCACGACCTGAGCCTGCGCGGCGAGCACGGCGAGCGGCGTGCGCAGTTCGTGCGCGGCGTCGGCGACGAAGCGGCGCTCGTTCTGGACGGCATAATCAAGCTGAACGAGCAGGCCGTTGAATGAATCGACCAAGGGTTGTACCTCGACCAGCATGTCGGTCGTCGGCAGTGGCGTGAGATCGAAGGCTTTGCGCGCGGCGATCGCGCGGCGCAGATCGTCGATCGGCGCGAACGACCAGCGCGTCACCCACCAGATGCCGAACCCGGGCAGCACGAGCAGCAGCAGGGTGGCCAGCGACACATATTGGGCGCCGCGCACCACCACGTTGGCGCGCTGCTGCGGTGAATTGCCGACCTGGACGTGCACCCTGCCGCTGCGATCGGAAACGTCGTAGACGCGCCAGAGCTGGCCGTCGATAGTCTGGTCGGCGAAACCGCTCACGTAGTCCGGTTTGAGCGGCGTTGCGGGCGAAGCGGGCGAGTGCACGACGTTCTGCCCGTTGACCCAGATCTGGAAGCTCATGTCGTTCTTCTCGTACGCCGGATCGGCGTGCGCGATGCGCTTGGCCTGCGCAAGCCGCCCCGGGTCGGCGAGCACGCCGTCGAAGTTGACCGGCAGCGAGGCGAGAATGATGTTCGCCACCTGGCGCAGCGAGTGGTCCCACATGCTCTCATCGTTCGCGGTGACGATCTGTTTCGCGCCGAGCACCGCGCCCCAGAATGCGAGGATCGTCAGTGACAGCACGAGCAGCAGGCGCGTGCGCAGCGACTTGAGACGGCCGGTTGCGCGAGCGGCGGTTCCGGCGGCGGCATCCGGCGGAGCCGGACCATCGAGCGACGTGGTGAGCATCAGGAATTGTCTCCGAGGCGGTAGCCGAAGCCGTGCACCGTCGTGATGAGGTCGTTGCCGAGCTTGGCGCGCAGGTGATGGACATACACGGCGATGGTGTTGCTCTCGATCGTGCCGGTGCTGCCGTAGACCATGTCTTCGAGCTGCTCGCGGCCGACGGTGCTGCCGCGGTGCTCCATCAGCGCGAGCAGGGTGCGGTATTCGTTCATCGACAAATCGACCGTGTTGCCGGCGCGCTTGACCGTGCGCCGCGCGGGGTCGACCTCGATGTCGCGGTAAGTCAGCATCGGCGACACGCGCCCCTGACTGCGGCGCACGACGGCGCGCAGGCGCGCGGACAGCTCGTCGAGCTGGAACGGCTTGACGATGTAGTCGTCGGCGCCGGCGTCGAGGCCGCGGATGCGGTCGCTGAGCTTGTCGCGCGCCGTGACGATCAGCACCGGCGTCGTGTCGTAGCGCTCGCGCAGGTTGGCGAGCACGGAAAAGCCCGAGCTGCCGGGCAGGCCGAGGTCGAGCAGGATCGCGGTGTAGCGGCAGTCGAGCGTGGCCAGGCGCGCGGCGACGGCGTCGCCGACGGTGTCGACTTCCCAGCCGTAGCGGCGCAGGCCGAGCGCGACGACTTCGACCAGCATCGCATCGTCTTCGACCAGCAGCAGTTTCATGGTTTCGCGCATTCGTCCGGACCTCGCAAGGCGTCCGCATTCTTGCCGATCGCGATTAAAGGGTTTTTAAAAACCGTCACGCAGACTCGCCTTGCCCACCCGAACGAGGAACACCCGTGTACAAGCGTTTGCCGCATCGCCTGATTTTAGCCCTGATACCCTGGATTTTCGCATTTGGCCCCGGCGCGGCCGCCGCCGAAGAGAGCGCCGACGACAGCGCCGCGCGCAAGCCGAAGGACGGTTGGGACATCACCGTCGGCGCCGGCGTCGCCAGTCTGCCGGAATATCCCGGCGCCGACGAGCAGAAGACCCGTATGCTGCCGATGGTGAATATTCGCTACGGACGTTTTTTCGTCGGCGGCGATCCGGGTTCAGGCGGCGGCGGGATCGGCGTGAATCTGTACGAAGACGATCATTGGCATATCGGCACGATGGCCTCGCTCGGTGCGTTCAAGGCGCGCAGGGAAGCCGATGACGCACGCCTGCGCGGTCTCGGCGACATCGACGGCACCACGCGCGTCGGCGCGTTCGCCAGGTACACGCAAGGATGGTTGAGCGCCCGTGTCTCGGTGGCGGCCGACGTCGGCGGCAACCACCAAGGCACCGTGGCCGAGCTGGGACTGAACGCCAACTGGGCGGTCTCGCGCCGGCTCGTGCTCAGCGCCGGGCCGAGCGTGACCTGGTCGAACGGCGAGTACATGCAGACCTTCTTCGGCATCGACGCGCTGCAGGCGGAGCGCTCAGGCCGCCCGCAATACCGGGCCGGCGGCGGCGTGAGCAGCATCGGCTTCGGCGTCAGCGCGCGCTATCGCCTCGACGAGCACTGGGGCCTGGGCGCGTTTGCCTCCACCTCGCAGTTGCAGGGCGATGCGAAGGACAGCCCGATCACGCAGGACAAGACGCAGAACGTCTTCGGCGCGTTTGCGACCTATCATTTCTGAGGCGGTCCGCTGCCATGAACCGCGCGCTCGATTGCGGCGAAACCGAAGCGGTCGCACCGGTCATCGATCGCGACCGGTGCGTGGGCGACGCCGGCTGCGTCGCAGTTTGCCCGCATCAAGTGCTCGCGCTAAGGCCCGTCGCCGCGCAGGATTGCGACGGGCTGCCGGCGAGCACGCGCTTCCTGCTGTCGCTGAGCCAGGGGCTGCAGGCCGTCGTGCCCGCGCCCGAGTGCTGTCGCGCCTGCGGCCTCTGCCTCGCGGCGTGCTCGCAGCGTGCGATCACGTTGCGGGTGCGCGACGCCGAATAGGGACGCGCTACTGCTTCGACGCGCCCGGGCCGAGGTACTTGAGCAGGAACGCCTCGGTGATTTTGTAGCGTTCGGTATTGTTTTCTTCCTTGAAAAAACCGTGGCCCTCCTTCGGCCGCGTCATGTATTCGACCGGTTTGCCGGCTTTCTCCAGGGCATCGCGCATTTCCCTCGCGTTCTGCACGGGCACGCGCCGGTCGTCTTCGCCGTGGACGATCAGCACGGGCACGTTGAACTTGTCGATGTGGTCGATCGCCGAGTTCGCCTTGATGTAGGCCTCGTCGCCCATGCCCCACGCGTCGCGCAGGAAGTTGCGCCCGCCGCGCGAACCGCGCGTGTCGCTGCGGTCGGTCTGCACGCGGATGTCGGAAACGCCGGCGATCGCCACCGAACATTTGAACGTGCCCTGCGGCGCGTAGACCGGCTGGAAGTACGCCGTGTAGCCGCCGTAGCTCGCGCCGTAGACGCAGACGCGGCTCTTGTCGACGTAGCCTTTGTCGATCGCCCAGTTCAGGCCGTCGAGCATGTCCTGCATCATGCCGGTGCCCATCTGGCGGTAGCCGGCGTCGAAGAAATTCTGGCCGCGCCCGCCCGAGCCGCGATAGTTGACCTGGACGACGGCATAGCCGCGCGAGGCGAGGAACTGTGCTTCGGTATTTTCCCATGAGCCCGCGAGAGACCAGGGATCGTTCGGACCCATCGGTCCCCCGTGTGCGATCAGCACGGTCGGCAGGTTCTTCTCCCCGCGCCCCGGCGGCAGGGTGAGATAGCCGCCGAGCTCGTTGCCGCTCGACGCCTTGAACCAGAACGGCCGGCGCTCGCCGAGCTGTGCGGGATCGAACCAGGGCTTGCTCTGGTAGAGCGGGCGGATGTTGCTCGTTTTGAAGTCGAACATCGCGAACGTGCCCGGGTCCCGATCGCTGACCGCGGTGACGATCGCGACGGACCCGTCCTCGGAGATGTCGGAGAAACCGACGTCGTGGTCCGAAAACTTCGCATTGAGCGCCCTGAGCGTCCGCGCATATTGGCTGTCGTCGAGCCAGGTGATCGAGGTGCGGCCGTCCTCGAACGATACGGCATAGGGCACGCGCGGCGCCGGGCTCCAGAACACGCGGCGGACGCTGACCCGTGGATTGGAGGCGAGAGCTTTGCGCTCGCTGCCGTCGGGGTTGCTGATGGCGAATTCCTCGGGGCCGCCCGTGGGATTGCCGAGCGAATAGAGTTGGCTGCCGTCCGCGGACAGCGCATAGGGGTGGAAGCTCTTGCCGATCCGGCCGGGCGGCAGCTCGGTCCAGTCCTTGTCGGCGCCGGCGCGGTAGTAGACATGATCTTTGCGGTCGTTGTCCTGACCGTAGGCATAGCGCGGGACGCCGTCGTGGACGACGAATTCGTAGCCGTCCGCGTTGATCGAGCCGATCTCCTTGACCGCGCCGCCGACCGCGTCGACGTCGAAGATCAGGGTCTTGTTCGCCTGCGCGTCGCTGCCGCCGCGCTCCGGAAACGGGTTGACGGTCAGGTAGAAATGGCCGTTGGCCTTGTCCGGCGTGCCGCTGATCGAACCGAACCCTTTCGGGATCTTGAGAATGTTCATCGAGGCAGCGCCCGATCCGCGTTCGCGAAAGCTGTACAGCATGCGCTTGTTCTTGCCGTCGAAGTCGACGGCGATGACGTCGCCGGTCGCTCGCGGCGCTTCGGCGAACGCCGTCTCCTTGCCGGTGCCCATGACCAGGCGCTTGCTGTCGACCCAGGTGACGTTGATGGGTAGAAACGTCGGCGCCATGTCGAGGCGGCTGATGTATTTGAGGTCAGGCAGGTGCAGGATGGCGAGCTGGTAGAGGTTGTCGCCGTCCTTGTCCTCGGCTTTCACCGTGACCGCGATGTGCTCGCCGTCGGGCGACAGCGCGGGCGGACCGAGCGGCGGATGCTTGGCGAAGTCGACCTCCGGTATCGCGGCGACTTTCGGCAGCGTGGTGGTCGTTTTCGCGTCCTCGGCAACGGCCGGGGACGATAAGGCGGCAACAGCAATCAACGCCGCGGCGCAGGCGTGCTTGATCATCGTGAATTTCTCCCAGGAACCCCGCCCGGATTATGCCATGCCGCACCGGGCGCTCGGTGCGCGCCCCTCGTCACGGTGCTTTCTGCGACAATAGAGGCCGCTCATTTGTCGCCGTTGCGCATGCCGTATTTCCACGATATCGACCCCATCGCGTTTTCGCTCGGCCCCGTCGCCGTGCACTGGTACGGCATCATGTATCTGCTCGGCTTCGCCGGTGCCTGGTTTCTCGGCAACCGGCGGCGCAAGGCCGGCAGGCTGCCGGTGAGCTACGAAGCGTTTTCCGATCTCGCCTTTTACGTGATGCTCGGCGTCATCCTCGGCGGACGCATCTGGTACATGCTCACCTACGTATCGCCGAGCTGGATCGTGCACGATCCGCTCGCGATCGTGCGCGTGTGGGACGGCGGCATGTCGTTCCATGGCGGCTTCCTCGGCGTGCTGCTTGCCGGCTGGATCTGGTCGCGGCGCAACCGTATCCATTTTTTCGACACGATCGACTTCGTCGCGCCGCTGGTCCCGATCGGCCTCGGTCTCGGCCGCCTCGGCAACTTCATCAACGGCGAACTTTGGGGCAAGCACACCGACGCAGCCTGGGGCGTGATCTTCCCGAGCGCGCTGCAGGGCTTGAACAAGACCCGCGAGGAATTGCACCGGATGTATCTCGCCGGCCAGCTCAACGGCGAGGCGCGGCACCCGTCGCAGCTCTACGAATTCGCGCTCGAAGGCGTGGTCATGTTCGGCGTGCTTTATCTCTTTTCGATGAAGCCGCGCCCGCGCTATGCCGTGTCCGGCCTGTTCGCGCTGATGTACGGCGTGTTCCGCTTCGCGGTGGAATTCGTGCGCATCCCCGACGAACAGCTCGGCTATCTGGCCTGGGGCTGGCTGACGATGGGGCAGATTCAATCGTTGCCGCTCATCATCGTCGGTCTGGCGTTGTTGTGGATATCGCGTCGTGCGCCGATCTTGGAGCCAGGGCTGAGGGCTGAGGGCTGAGGGCTGGCATGGCGAGAACCTATCGCGACTTGATCGTGTGGCAAAAGGCGATGAGGTTGGCGGAGGCGGCATATGTCGTCGCAAACTTGCTTCCGGGCATCGAACGTTTTGGTCTCGCGGCGCAGATGAGGCGTGCTTCGATATCGATTCCATCGAATATTGCGGAGGGGCATGAACGTCGGTCCCGTGCCGACTATCGTCGATTCATAACGATGGCATGCGGTTCCTTGGCGGAACTGGAAACCCAAATTGAACTATCCTGCCGTCTGTACGGTGTAGATGAAAAGGCTGTAGGTCCAGTGATTGATTTGAGCGAAGAAATCGGACGCCTGCTTCGGGCTATTGAACGGAGCTTGCGTGCGCGCAGTACGGCTGCGCAATCCAGCCCTCAGCCCTCAGCCCTCAGCCCTGATCCATGAAACAATATCTCGACCTGCTGCGCCACGTACTCGAACACGGCGACGAGAAAGCCGACCGCACCGGGACCGGCACGCTGTCGGTCTTCGGCTGGCAGATGCGCTTCGATCTCGGCGCGGGCTTCCCGCTCGTGACGACGAAGAAGCTGCACACCAAGTCGATCGTGCGCGAGCTGCTCTGGTTCCTGCGCGGCGACACCAACATCGGTTATCTCAAGGAACACGGCGTCGGCATCTGGGACGAATGGGCCGACGCGAACGGCGACCTGGGGCCGGTCTACGGCAAGCAATGGAGGGCTTGGAGCGCGACAAGTTTCAGCGCGAATCCTTCGCGCGAAGATCAAAAAGCCGGCATCCCTGCCGGCACTTCTCAACAAGAACACGTCGTCGACCAGATCGCGCAGGTGATCGAGCAGATCAAGAAGAATCCGGATTCGCGCCGCCTCGTGGTCAGCGCGTGGAACGTCGCCGATCTGCCGAAGATGGCGCTGCAGCCCTGCCATGCGCTGTTCCAGTTCCACGTCGCCAAGGGCAGGCTGTCGTGCCAGCTCTATCAGCGCTCGGGCGACATCTTTCTCGGTGTGCCGTTCAACATCGCCAGCTATGCGCTGCTCACGCACATGGTCGCGCAGGTCTGCGGCTTGCAGCCCGGCGATTTCGTACACACGCTCGGCGATGCGCATTTGTATAAAAACCATCTCGACCAGGCGCGCGAACAATTGGCCCGTTCGCCGCTGCCGTTGCCGAAGCTCAAGCTCAATCCTGCCGTCAGTTCGATCGACGACTTCCGCTACGAAGACATCACGGTCGAAGGCTACCAGTCGCACGCGGCGATCAAAGCCCCCATCGCTGTCTGACATCGCATGCAAGGCGGCAGCTCGTCCAGCCCTCAACCCTCAGCGCTCGGCCCTCGCATTGCGCTGATCGCCGCGCTCGACCGCAACTACGCCATCGGCCGCGACGGCGCCATGCCGTGGCATCTGCCCGACGATCTCAAGCGTTTCAAGGCGTTGACGTTCGGCAAGCCCGTGCTGATGGGAAGCAAGACCGCGCTGGCGATCGGACGCGCGCTGCCGGGCCGGGCGAATCTCGTGTTGACGCGCAGCGGCAGGGCGCCGTTCGCGCAGCAGCGGGCGGTCGCCTCGTTCGACGAGGCGTTGGCCGCGGCGGAAGGCGCCGAGCTGATGGTGATCGGCGGCGGCGAGGTCTATGCCTTGTCCCTGCCGCGTGCGACGCGACTGCATCTGACCTGGATCGACACCGAGGCGCGCGACGCCGACGCGCATTTCCCGCGCTTCGATCCGGCGCGATGGCGTGAAACCTCGCGCGAGGCGCATCCCGCCGACGCACGGCACGAATACGCTTTCGATTTCGTCGACTACGGGCGGGTGGCGTAGGGGTTGGATTCATCGAACCCGTCTTTCCCGCGCAGGTGGATCGAAGAACGGATGCGAATCGATCGGGCGTCTTTCGCGCGCGCCGCGCGAACAACGCATCCCTGCGGATTCAATCCGCGTCCTTGCCTACCGGCTTGGGGCGTTTCGATTTGATCGAAATGAACTGCGGCTCTTCTTCGTCGATGCGCAGCGCGATCAGTTCACCACCCCAGACGCAGCCGCCGTCGATCGCGTAGACGCCCATGCCTTGAAAGCGGCCCAGCGTCGACCAGTGGCCGCAGACGAGGCGCACATCCTGGCGCACCCGGCCGGGCACTTCGAACCAGGGATACAGTCCGGGTTTCTGCGTCCCGGGCGCGCCCTTTTCGCCGTAGGCGATGCGGCCGCGCACGTCGCAATAGCGCAGGCGCGTCATCACGTTGATCGTCGCGCGCAGGCGGTCGACGCCGCGCAGCCGCGGCGACCATTGATCGGGCTTGTTGCCGAACATGGCCAGGAGCAGGCGTTTGGCGCCGTCGCCGGCGAGGCGCGCCTCGACTTCCCGCGCGGCCTGCTCGGCGCGGTCGAGGGTCCAGCCCGGCGCGAAGCCCGCGTGGACCAGGGCGAAGTCGAGCGCGCGATCGACGTGCAGGAGCGGGCGCGTGCGCAGCCAGTTCAGCAGCAAGTCGCGGTCCGGGGCGAACAGAACCTCGCGCAGTTCCGGATTCGCCTTCGCCTGCGCCGCTTCCGCGCGTTCGGCGATGGCGAGCAGGGAAAGATCGTGGTTGCCGAGCACGCAGACCGCGCTCTTGCCGAACGACTGCACCTGGCGCAGCACGGCCAGCGACTGGCCGCCGCGATTGACCAGGTCGCCGCAGAACCAGAGGGTGTCGCGCGAGGAATCGAAGCGGATTTTCTCGAGCAGCCGGGCAAGCTCGTCGTAGCAGCCCTGGACGTCGCCGATCGCGTACGTTGCCATCAGAGCCGGGCCATTCAATGAACCGTGCGCGGGATGGACAGCGTGAACTGCGGAATCGCCGCGTCGAAGCGGCGCCCGTCGTCGGCGAGCATCTGGTAGCTGCCGCGCATCGTGCCGACCGCGGTTTCGAGAACGGCGCCGGAGGTGTACTGGAAATCGTCGCCGGGACGCAGCCACGGTTGCTCGCCGACGACGCCTTCGCCGCGGACTTCCTGCACTTTGCCGTTCGCGTCGGTGATGATCCAGTGGCGCGAAATCAGGCGCGCGGCGACGCTGCCCGTATTGGAAATGCGGATCGTGTACGCGAACGCATAGCGGTTCGCGTCCGGCATGGACTGATCCTGCAGAAACTGCGTCTGCACGGCCACGCTGATCGCATAGGGTCGGTCGTCGTTCATGTCGGGGATTTTGCTCGAAGCGAGGGCTGAGGGCAAAGGGCCGAGGGCCGAAGATCAAATGCAACGAGTCCGCGGCGCGCTTCGCCTTGCGGCCCTCAGCCTTCAGCCCTCGGCCCTATAACTCGCGCCAAGGCGACGAAAGAAGCGGGCGCAAGCTGTTCGGCGCGCGCCCTCGAATCAATGCCCGCCGCGGCGAGATCGTTCGCGTCGGCGACGCCGCGCAGCGCATTGTTCAATGTCTTGCGGCGCTGGCCGAAGGCGGCGCGGACGACGCGATCGATGATGGCGAAGTCGGCCTGCGGCAGCCGTTCGGCCGGCAGCGGCACGAGGCGGACCACGGCCGAGTCGACTTTCGGCGGCGGCGAGAACGCGGCGGGCGGCACATCGAACAGCGGCTCGACCGAGCAGCGCAATTGCAGCATGACCGAGAGCCTGCCGTAGGTCTTGCTGCCGGGATCGGCGGCCATGCGGTCGACGACCTCTTTCTGCAGCATGAAGTGCATGTCGCGGATCGCCGCGGCGTGATCGAGGCAGTGGAACAGGATCGGGGTGGAGATGTTGTAGGGCAGGTTGCCGACGACGCGGATCGTCGCGCCGGCGGACCGGCGCGCGAGCTCGCCGAAATCCACCGCGAGCACGTCGCGATGGACGATCGTCAGTTCGCCGACGCCGCTGGCGCGCGTGCGCAGCGGTTCGATCAGGTCGCGGTCGAGCTCGATCGTGGTGAGGCGGCCGGCGGCGCGCAGCAGCGGCAGGGTCAGCGCGCCTTCGCCGGGACCGATCTCGACGATGCTGTCGCCGGGCTGCGGCGACACGTATTCGACGATGCGCTGCAGGATGTTCCTGTCGTGCAGGAAATGCTGGCCGAAGCGCTTCTTGGTGACGTGCGGGAAGAAATCGTTCATGGCGCTCATGCGGCTTGGGCTTCGGGACGATACATCGGCGGCGAGGCGCGCAATTCCTCGTACAGCCATTCGCGGAACAGCAGCAAGGCCTGCTTGCGCGCATTCTGCGGCGGATAGACCAGGTGGCAGGTGGCCGGGGAGGGGATGCGTTGCGCGAACGGCGCGACCAGCGTGCCCGCGCGCAGCTTGAGCGCGGCGAGCGAGCCGCGCGCGAGCACCGCGCCCTGGCCTTGGATCGCCGCCTGCAGGGCCAGCTCGGAGTCGTTGAACACCGGGCCGCGGCGCGGCTCGGCGATGTTGACGCCGGCCGCGGCGAACCACGGCGCCCACGGTTGCTGGCGGATGCGCAGCAGCGGCACGCGTGCCAGGTCGGCCGCGCTGCGCAGGCGTGTGCGGCGCGCGAGCGCCGGGCTCAGGGTCGGGAACAACTCGTCGTCGAACAACTTCTCGCTGATCAGGCCCTCGTAGTCGCCGGTGCCGTAGCGGATCGCGACGTCGACGCCGTCGTTGCGGAAGTCCGACATTGCCGGCGTGCTGTCGAGGCGCAGGTCGATGCCCGGATGGCGTTCGAGGAAGCCGCCGAGACGCGCGACCAGCCACGCCGCAGCGAACGAGGGCAGCACGCTGACTGTGAGCGAATTTGCACCGTCGTGGTCGCGCAGACGTTCCATCGCGGCGGCGAGCTGGTCGAGCGCGGCGCGCACGTCCTGGGCGAGCTGGCGGCCGGCGTCGGTCGCGCGCATCTGCCGCCCGGCGCGTTGCAGCAGGGGCAGGCCGAGCGCGGCTTCGAGCGCGTGAATCTGATGGCTGACCGCGCTGTGCGTGAGATTCAGCTCTTCCGCCGCGCGCGAATAGTTCTGGTGGCGCACCGCGGCTTCGAGCACGCGCAGCGAGCGCAGCGGCGGCAGGCGGTGCCAGGGATTCATGCGGGGATTGGCACTGGGGCGCGCATGCGCCGCAGTCTAGCATCTGTGAGGAAAACTCACAGGTGGCAAGAAAAAATAGCGTTTCCCGTACGCGCGCGCGAGGCTTAGGATGCTCACCTGCGGCAGGATCCGCGCCGCTCGGCACGGATCGATATACGGAGTCTTTCGATGAATGCTTCCATCTTCGCCCAACTCGTCGTGCTCGGCATGATCTGGGGCGCCTCGTTCATGTTCCAGCGCATCACCGTGCCGGTGATCGGCGCCGGCATGACCGGCGCGGGGCGCATGATCTTCGCCTCGCTGACTTTGCTCGGCGTGCTCGTCCTGTTGCGCAAACCGCTGCAGTGGCGCGCGCGCTGGCGCGACTATGTGCCCGTCGGCATCATCGTCATGGGCCTGCCGCTGACCTGCTTCGCGGTCGCCGCGCGTTCGCTGCCGGCCGGCTACCTCGCCGTGCTCAACGCGACGGTGCCGCTGTTCGCCGTGCTGATCGGCTGGGCCAACAGCGGCACGCGGCCGTCGGCGTCGAAGCTGGCGGGCGTCGTCGTCGGCGTGTTCGGCGTCGCCACGCTGGCCAAGTTCGGCCAGCTCGCGATGAACTGGCAGACCGCGCTCGGCTTCGCCGCGGCGCTGTTCGCCTCGTTCCTCTACGCGGTCGGCGCGATCATGGCGAAGAAACGCTACGGCGACGCCGATCCGCTCGCCATCACCGCGGGCAATCTGATCGGCGGTTCCATTCCGCTGATTCCGCTCGCGGCCGCCACGGCGCCGGCCGCACTGCCGTCAGGCGGCGTGGTCGCGGCGCTGGTCGCGCTCGGCATCCTCTGCACCGGCATCGCCTATGCGCTGTACTTCCGCATCCTGCGCGCGGCCGGGGTCGAACGCACGGTGACGGTGACCTTCCTCGTGCCGCTGTTCGCCCTGATCTGGGCGGCGCTGTTCCTGCACGAACCGATCACCGGGGCGGCCGTCGCGGGCTGTGCGCTCGTGCTGTTCGCGGTCGCGTTGATCTTCGAGCTGATCCCCGGCATCAAGCCCAAGCCGAAGCCGGTGATCGTGGCGGAAGTCTGCGAAAAGGGCGCGTAGCGCATCGATCCCGACGCGCAGCGCGCGCGGGATCCGGCGTCGAAGGCCTATATCCGCGGCGCGGATTCGCCGAATATCTCCGCCTGGTGTTCGCCGAGGCGCGGCGCGCGCCGGTCTGTCGCGAGCGCGCCGTCCGACAGGCGGATCGGCGTGCGCAGACCGGGAATGCCGTCGTTCTCGACGAGCATTCCGCGCGCACGGAACTGCGGATCGGCGAAGACGTCGGCGACGCTGTTGATCGGCCCGGCCGGCACGCCCTCGGTATCGAGCGCGGCGAGCAGTTCGGTGCGCGTGCGCCGGCGCGTCGCTTCGGCGAGCAGCGCGGCGAGTTCGTCGCGATGGCGCACGCGCTGCGCATTCGTCGCGAAGCGCGCGTCGTCGGCGAGCGCCGCCAGGCCGAGAATGCGGCACAGCCGCGCGAACTGCGCATCGTTGCCGGCGGCGACGATGACGTGGCCGTCGGCGACGGGAAACGTCTGGTACGGCGCGATGTTTGGATGGGCGTTGCCGAGGCGCCGCGGCGTTTCCCCGGAGGCAAGATAGTTCATCGCCTGATTGGCGAGCACACCGGTCATGCAGTCGAACAGGGCCATGTCGATGTGCTGGCCGCGCCCGGTCTTGGCGCGTGCGATCAAGGCTGCCTGCACGGCGACGACGCCGTAGAGGCCGGTGAAGATGTCGGCGAAGGCGACGCCGATCTTCTGCGGCTCGCCGTGCGGATCGCCGGTCAGGTCCATGATCCCGGCGAGGCCCTGGATCATGAAGTCGTAGCCGGCGCGCGGCGCGTAGGGCCCGGTCTGGCCGAAGCCGGTGATCGAACAATAGATCAGGCGTGGATTGAGCGCGGCGAGGCTGGCGTAGTCGAGGCCGTACTTGGCCAGGCCGCCGACCTTGAAATTTTCGATCAGCACGTCGGCGCCGGCAGCGAGTTCGCGCACGCGCTCGCGGCCTTCGGCGCTGGCGAAGTCGGCGACCACCGAACGCTTGCCGCGGTTGCACGCATGGAAATACGCCGCCGCAGTCTCGCCGCCGCAGTCGATGAACGGCGGGCCCCAGGCGCGCGTGTCGTCGCCTGCCGGGCTTTCGACCTTGATCACGTCGGCGCCGAGGTCGGCGAGGGTCTGGCCGAGCCAGGGACCGGCGAGGATGCGGGCCAGTTCGACGACGCGTAGGCCCGCGAGCGGCGCATTCGACATAGGTCTTTCCCTGCGTGAGGTATACGGCGGGAGCTTAGCGTCTGCGGCGCCGGGCAAGAATGGGCTGTGGAGCCGGCGCGGCGGTTCAGCGCATGCGGTGGGCGAGATCGAGCGCGAGCCGGGCCGCCGCGATGAGGCTCGATGCATCGGCCCGGCCCGTGCCGGCGAGGTCGAGCGCGGTGCCGTGGTCGACCGAGGTGCGCACGTAGGGCAGGCCCAGGGTCACGTTGACCGAGTCGCCGAAGCCGAGCGCCTTCAGTACCGGCAGGCCCTGGTCGTGATACATCGCCAGCACGGCGTCGTAGCGCGAACGCTGCGTCGAAACGAACGCGGTATCGGCCGGCAGGGGGCCGGCGACGTCGAACCCGGCCGCGCGGACCTGCTCGATCGCCGGCGCGATGACGTCGATTTCTTCGCGGCCGAGATGGCCGGATTCGCCTGCGTGCGGGTTGAGTCCGAGCACGGCGACGCGCGGCGCGGCGATGCCGAATTTCGCGATCAGCTCGTCGCAGACGATCGTCAGGCTGCGGACGAGTCCGGCGCGCGTGATCGCGGCGGGCACGCGCGCGAGCGGCAGATGGGTGGTGGCGAGCGCCACGCGCAGCGCGCCGGGTTGGGCTTGCGCATTGGGCAGGGAGCGGCCGCCGATGTCCGGGGCGACGAGCATCATCACCACGTCGCATTTCGCGCGGTCGGCGAAGAACTCGGTATGGCCGGTAAACGGGATGCCGGCGTCGTTGATCGTGCTCTTCTGTACCGGTGCCGTGACGAGCGCCGCGAATTCGCGCGAGCGGCAGCCGTCGGCGGCGCGTGCGAGGGTGTCGATCACGTAGGCGCCGTTGCGTGGATCGAGCGTGCCCGGAGTCGCGGCCGTGCGCAGCGGCACGTGCAGACAACGCAGGGTGCCGGGGCGGCGCTGCGCGATGGGTTCGGCGGAATAGTCCTGCAGTTCGAGCGCGATGCCGCGCTCCGTCGCTGCCGCGCGGATCAGGCCGGAGTCGGCGATCGCGACGAAGTCGGCGGCGAGATCGGTCGCGGCCAGCGCCGCGACGAGTTCGGGTCCGATGCCGGCCGGCTCACCGGCGGTGATGGCGATGCGCGGCAGCATGACTGGCGACGTCCGATTTTCGACGGTGGAAGCGAGGCCGATCCTCCGCGCCGGGAAGACGCACTCCCGGCCTGCGGAAACGAAGCGCTATTTCGCTTCGGCTTTCTTGATCGCGGCGCCCGAGCAAGCCTGGCGTTCCTTGGTCACGTAGGCCGGATCGACCGCGCAGATGTAGGAATCGGAGCGGAACTGGCGCAGCGTGGTTTCGACCTCGTCCTCGGCCTTGCGCTGGCGGATCAGGTCGCGCACCTGCTCGCGCTGGTTGTCGACGGTGCGGTCCGATTCGCGCTTGCCGAGCAGTTGCAGGATATGCCAGCCGACGTCGGTCTGGAACGGCGCCGAGACTTCGTTGGTCTTCACGCTCGCGATCGCGGTGGCGACCGCGGTGCCGAAGCGGTCGATCGGGAACCAGCCCATGTCGCCGCCGAGGTTGGCGGTCGGCGGATCCTTCGAGTATTCCTTGGCGAGCTTGGCGAAGTCCTCGTGGCCGTCGACGATGCGGCGGCGCAGGTCGGCGGCGGTTTTCTGCGCCTCGGCGCTCGACACGAGCTCGGTCACGGCGATGAGGATGTGGCGCGCGTGATACTCGGTGACGATCTGCTTGCCGCCGCCGCCGCGCTTGTCGATCACTTTGATGATATGGAACCCGTTCGGCCCGCGGACCACCTGCGAAACCTGGCCGGGCGACAGCGTGTCGGCGATCTGCGCGAACGCCTCGGGCACCGAACTGACCGGGCGCCACTGCAGGTCGCCGCCTTCGAGCGCGTCCTGCGCGTTCGAGTAGCGGATCGCCGCAGCGGAGAAGTCGAGGCCGCCGTCGATCTGCTTCTTCACGTCGTCCGCCTTGTCCTTGGCCGCCTTGATCTGATCGGCGCTCGCGTTCTCGGGCGTGGCGATCAGGATGTGGGCGAGGTGGACTTCGCCGGTCTTGACGTTGCCGCCGGCGATCATGGCGTCGACCTCGGCGTCGGTGACCTGGCCGGAACTCTGCATGATGCGCTGTTGCAGGCGCTGCACGAGCAGCTGGTCTTTCATCTGTTTGCGGTATTCGTCGTAGTCGATGCCGTCGCGCGCGAGCGCGGAGCGCAGCTGGCTTATGTCGATCTGGTTCTGCTGTGCGATGCGGGCGATCGCCTGGTCGATGTCGTTGTCGGTGACGCGGATGCCGGTGCTCTGCGCGCGCTGGATCTGCAGGCGGGTCATGATCAGGCGGTCGAGCACCTGGCCGCGCAGCACGTCCTGCGGCGGCAGCTGCTGCGGGTTGCTGCGGTACGTGGCGAGGATCTGCGACATGGCGCGGTCGAGCTCGCTCTGCAGGATCACGTCGTCCTCGGCGATCGCGACGATGTGGTCGAGCGGTTCGATCGGCTGGATCTGGGCGCGCGCGGCGGGCACGGCGGCGGCGAGGAAGACGGCGAGGAATGCGGCGAAAAGCTTGTTCATCGGCAACTCGATAATCGATCGGAGTCCATCGGCGGGCGCCGCGGCGCCTGCGTAAAGGAGAGGCAAGATAGCGCGGATATCCTGAACGGAATCCGCGCACTATGACGACATGCGCCCGGGCGGCTGTGCCGCCGGAGCGCAATGGCGTAACTCATTGATAGCCAAGGATAGCATGGCGCAGGAAATTTTCCGTTCGCGCGCCGCTGGCGCCGAGGCCCTTGAATTCGACCTCGAAGAACGCGGTGGTCTCCGGCTTGACGTTGACCGAGAAAAAGTCCCCGTTGCTGCCGAGGTTGGTGACCCCGGTGAGCCAGCGCCGGGCGACCACGCGCATGGCCACGCAGCAACTGTCGTACTGCACGCCGGCGAACGACTCCAGCATGCGCTGGTCCTTCACCGAATAGTAGTAGCGGCCGACGATGCTCCAGCGCAGGTTGAGCGGGATCAGCGCGGTCGCGTCGTATTGTTCGAGGTAGCCGCGGCGGTAACGATAGGAGACGTTGACCACGCCGTCGGTGCCGAAGCGGTGCTGCAGCGAGATCGAGTTCAGGTCGGTGTGCTTGCCCGACGAAACGAACCTGCCCGGATTGTTCGGATCGGCAATCGGCGCCGGGCTGGTATTCCACTGCAGATCCCAGGTCAGGCTCCAGCGCTTGTTGATGTTGACCTGCAGCTCGCCGAACAGGTCCTTGGCCGTGCCGCTCTGCGGAGTGCCGAAATAGGGCAGGCTCACGCGCGGCGTCGTGAAGTAGCGGATCTGGCCGATGCTGCCGCTGACGAACTGGTCGCCGCTGTCGGCGTCGATCAGGCGCGAGGTCAGCGCGATGGTGGCCTGGTTCGCGTCCGACTGACGGTCGCCGCCGGTGTAGGCGTTGGTGCGGAACAGGCTGGGGAGGTCCAGGCTCGGCAGCGAGGTGTCGAAGTTCGGCAGCTTGTCCTGGTTGCGGTACGGCACGTAGAGATAGAACAGGCGCGGTTCGAGGGTCTGGATGAACGAATTGCCGAACAGCTTGGCGTCGCGTTCGAAGAACAGGCCCGAATCGATGCTTGCGATCGGCAGATTGCGCGACGGCGAGGTGCTGGTGATCAGCGGGTTGTTGTTGAACCGCAGGTCCGACAGATCGTACTTCGTCACCCGATAGCCGACGGTCGGACGGAAAAAGAAGCCCAGGGTCTCGATCGGGTAGGAGATGTGGGGGTACAGGTCCAGGCGCCGTCCGGTCAGCGAATAGCCGCGCTGGAAATTGATGTACTCCGACTCCATGCCGAATTCGAAGCCGCCCACGTGCTGGGTGATGACGTTGAACGCCACCCGCGGCAGGCGCGTGTAGGGTTTGTAGACCGACGGATAGGGGCAGGTCCGCGGCGACGCGCCGCCGCAGTTCGCTTCCATGCTCGGATCGCTCACCTGCCAGTCGTCGCCGCCGATCGACGTGTTCCACCACGAACCGTTGCCGTTGATATAAGCGCTCGAAGGCAGCAGGCTGATCGCCGTGCTCTGGAAGCTGTCGCCGTAGTCGCGCAGATAGCGGTCGTCGGAGACGCGGTGGACGTCGACCGCCGCGCCCCAGTTCGAGGTGAAGCTGGTCCAGTTCTGCAGGCGTACGTAGCCGCGCGAAGTTTCGTCGGTGAGATCGTCCTTCGGCATGTAGCCGACGTCGAGCATCAACCGGTCCCAATCGGACAGGTAGCGGAACTCGGTGTCGAGGATCGGCCCGCGTTTGCTGTACTCGATCGGCTTCAAGGTCAGATCGTAGTTCGGCGCGAGATTGAAGTAGTACGGAATGCCGAACTTGAAGCCGCGCCGGCTGCTGTAGCCGAACACCGGCATCAGAAAGCCCGAATGGCGCTCTTCGTCGAGCGGGAACGACATGTACGGCAGCCACATGAACGGCACGCCTTCGTAGGCGAGGGTGACGCCGTGGCCGTAGCCTTCGTTCTTGAGCTTGTCGATCTCGAGATCGTTCGAGCGCATTTCCCACTGCCGCTCGCTGGGATCGCAGGTCGAGAACGTGCCGAAGCTCATCTTAGAATGATCGGGATCGGTCTGGTTGACCGTCTTCGCCACGCCGTTGCCGCGCTGGTCGAGCATCTGGTAGCGCACGTTGTCGAGATAGGTCACGCTCGGCGTCGTCGTGCCGCGCGCCTTGTCGGCCGACATGAGCATGCCGGAATCCTGGTAGCGGACGTGGCCGGTCGCAGTGTAGTCGGTGGTCTCGGTATCGTAGGTGAGAAAGTCCGTCTTGAGCAGCGCGTCGAGCTTCTGCATCTGCACGTTGTCTTCGAGGCGGGCATGGGTCTTGTCGATCCAGGTCACCTTGTTCGCATCGGCCAGGGTCTGCGCCTGCGAACGGTCGCCCGCGGGCGGCAGGCCCGGGGTGAAGAAGTCGAGCAGGTCGTTGCGCTTGCACTTGCCGTATTCGTTCTTCGGCGCCAAGCAGCGCATCACTCCGGCCGGGCAGCTGTACTGCGTGCTGGACGGCGCGATCACCGCGGTCTGCGCCGCGGCGGGCTCGGCCAGGGCGTGCATCAGCAGCAGCGGAAGCAGGCGCAGCGCGAGATGCCGGAGCCTGCGGTCGGGAGAGCGGCGGTCGGGTAGCGGAGATGGCTGCACGGAAGGCATCGCAAGCGGACGGTAGAGGGCGGCAAGCTTGCCCGAAAGAGGGGGCAGGGGCAATCCGAGCGCGTCCGTTTCGTTCATCTTCAACGGCTTGCCGGTGTAAGGTTCGCCCTCATATTTCGTCTACTTCAACGCACATGAACAGAGGAGCGAAACGATGAGCGACAAGATCGAGAAGACCGATACGCAATGGCGCACCGAGTTGACCCCGGAGCAGTACGCCGTATGCCGCTGTTCCGCGACCGAGCGTCCGTTCACCGGCAAGTACTACGACCACCACGCCGCGGGCACCTATCTCTGCGCCGCCTGCGGAGCCGAATTGTTTTCCTCGCAGGCGAAATACGAGTCGGGCAGCGGCTGGCCGAGCTACTGGCAGCCGATCGAAGCCGGCGCGGTGAGCGAGCACGAGGACGCAAGCCACGGCATGCGCCGCATCGAAGTCAAATGCGCGCGCTGCGATTCGCATCTGGGCCACGTCTTCCCCGACGGCCCGAAGCCGACCGGCCTGCGCTATTGCATCAACTCCGCCGCGCTCGGCTTCGAACCCAGATAGGGGGTGGACTTTCGCGCGCCTCGCGCGAAAGAGTCAATCTTGCTGCGCGCCCTGCGCGAAAGAGGTCAATCCGTCCTGGCCCGGTTCCGCCGCGATCGACGCGGAATCCCGTCGCCTCGCATTCGATGGTGTTCCGGCCCCGGCCGTGCGCGGCAAGCGGCGCGGCCGGGCACGACGCATGAAATTGCGTGCCGTTGCACGGGGCGGTCCGCCGATGCAGCAGACGCGGGATGGAAAATATGCGATCGTTTCGGCGGGGTCGTCTCGGGGAGAGGCACCGGCGGTCGGGACGGGACGAATGAGCGAAGTGACTCAGCTTTTGCGACGCGCGGGCGCCGGCGACGAGGCCGCGCGCGAGCCGTTGTATCGATTGCTCTATCCGGAGCTGATGGGCCTGGCGCACAGCCATCTCGCCCGCACCGGCACGCTCTCGCTCGATGCAACGGCGCTGTTGCACGAAGCCTACTTGCGCCTCACCCAACGCAGCGGCCTGCCCGACGCGAACCAGAGCGTGTTCTTCGCCTACGCGTCGAAGGTCATGCGCAGCGTGATCGTCGACTACGTGCGCGAGCGCGGCGCGCAGAAGCGCGGCGGCGCGGTCGCCAGCGTCACTCTCAATACCGATATCGCCGATCTGATCTTCAGCGAGAGTTCGATCGGCGACATCGAAAACGCGCTCGAGGTGCTCGAGGAGATCGATGCGCGCGCATGCCGCGTGGTGGAAATGCGCTATTTCGGCGGCATGACCGACGACGCGATCGCCGGCGTGCTCGGCATTTCCCTGGCCACGGTCAGGCGTGACTGGCGCAAGGCGCGCGCCTTCCTCTTCGAGCAGTTGAACCATTGAGCATTGCCCGACCCGGGACGACCGATTCTCTGGGAAAAGCAACAAGATCAAAGATCGGACCACGAAGAACACGAAGGAAAGCCGCGAAGAAAAAATCCAGGATCGGGTCCTTCTTCGCGCCGACGCCTTTTGCTCCTGCTTCTCGAGCCGGCGGACAAACTGAAGGCTGGAATCAAGTACGGATATGGCGACGTCCGCGGCGACGCAGGCGCCGATAGGAGAAAATCCTGATGAGCAGCTTCATGGTCGCTTTACGTCTTTAGGGGAGAGTACCGGACGTGCAGCAGGAGCAGGGCATGGCAGAGCGAGACGCCGGCGCGCGCAAGGCGACGGCGATGTGGCGTACCGCCTTGCCGTTGTTCGATCGCTGGATGCAGGCCGACGCCGGGCAGCGCGCCGCGCTGCTGGCGCAGGTGCACGCGGACGATCCGGCTCTGCACGCGCAGTTGCTCGCGCTGATCGCCGCCGACGCCGCGGCTGAACGCGCGCATTTCCTCGGCATCGGCGCCTTCTTCGAGGCGGCCTCGACGCACACGGAAGAAACAGCGGCCCTGCCCGACCTTGCCGGAGAGCGCATCGGCGCCTGGCGGCTGCAGCGTCTGCTCGGCGCCGGCGGTTCGGGCCAGGTCTGGCTCGCCCGACGCTGCGACGGCCTGCACGAAGCGGCGGCCGCGCTCAAGCTGCTGCGCAGCGGGGCGCAGGACACGCATGCGCAGAAGCGCTTCGCGCGCGAAGGGCAGGTGCTCGCGCGCCTGCGCCACGCGCATATCGCGCGCCTGCTCGACGCCGGCCAGGGCGATCTGTCCGGACGCATGCTGCGCTATCTCGTCCTCGAATACATCGACGGCGAGCGCATCGACCACTGGTGCGACCGCCGCCATGCCACGGTCGAGGCGCGCCTGCGCCTGTTCCTGCAGGTTTGCGACGCGGTGGCGTACGCGCACGCGAACTTCGTCGTGCATCGCGACCTCAAGCCGTCGAACGTCCTCGTCCAGGCCGACGGCGAGGTGAAGCTGCTCGATTTCGGCGTGGCCAAACTCGTCGCCGACGAAGACGACGTCGCCCGCGGCGAACGGACCGAGCTGACCGGCCTGGGCGGAGCACCGTTCACTCCGGAGTACGCGGCGCCGGAGCAGTTCGAGGAACAGCCGGCGACGGCCGCGACCGACGTCTATTCGCTCGGCGTCGTGCTGTATCTGCTGCTCGCCGGGCAGCGTCCCTACGGCAACGAGGATTCTTCGCCGCGCCAGTTGGCGCGCGCCGCCATGGCCGGCCTGACGCGGCGCCTTTCGCACGCGCTCGACGGTGCCGCCGAGGACGCCGAGCGCATCGCACACGCGCGCGGCACGACGCCGGCACAGCTCAGGCGCGCGCTGCGCGGCGACCTCGACACGATCCTCGCCACCGCGCTGAAGCGGAATCCGCGCGAGCGCTATTCCTCCGTACCGGCGTTCGCCGACGATTTGCGCCGTTATCTCGACCGCAAGCCGATCCGCGCGCGCGGCGACAGCGTGCTCTATCGCCTGCGCCTGTTCGCGGTCCGCCATGCGGTCGGGGTCGGGTTCGCTGCGGCGCTGCTGTCGACCCTCGTCGCCGCGACCGGCGTCCTCTTCGTGCAGTCGCTCCGGCTCAAGGCGGAGGTCGCGCGCAGCGACACGATCAGGGAATTCCTGCTCGATGCGTTCCGCAGCGCGGAGCCGTACGCGAGCGGCGGCACGCACGCCACCGATGCGGTGATGATGATGCAGAAGGCGGCGCGCTCCCTCGCCGAGCGCCAGGGCATGGACGACGACACGCGCGCCGAAACCCATGCGACCTTCGCCGGCATCTTCCATTCGCTCGGCCGCTACGCCGAGGCGCGCGACAGCTACGGCAAGGCCGCCGAGCTCTACCGCCGTCTTTACGGCGAAGGCTCGCCCAAGGTCCTGCAGGTGGAAGGCGGCGACATCGCCAACGAGTGGGTACAGGGCAATGTCGACGGCATCATGCCGCGCATCGACCGGCTGCTCGCCGCGATCGGCGACAAGCCCACGCCGGAACTGCGCGACACGCGCTGGTCCGCGCTCGACGGCAAGGCCTGCGTCGCCGACCTCGTCGGCGATCTGGCGTCGGCGCGGGCCAGCGCCGAACGCTACGCGGCCGACGTGCACGCCGCCGCGGGCAACGAGAACTATCGCTACTCGCACGCGCTCTGGCGCCGTGCGACGATCGAGCTCGACGCCGGCGCGCCGCGTTCCGCGGCGAAGCTGATGGGCGAGGTGGTGGCGCTGGACCGCCGCCTCGGTCTGCCGCCCGCGCACCCGGGGCTCGTCACCGACCTGCAGGCGATCGCCGACATCCTCATCGAATACGGCAACTACGCCGACGCCGAACCGATTGCACGGGCGGCGCTGCAATTGCGCCGGCGCGAGTTCGGTCCGCGCCATCACACGGTCGCGGAAACGCTCTGGGACAACGCCGTCGTCGCCGGCGAGCTGGGCAGCGAGAAAGCCGCCGAGGCGGACTTCGCGATGGCCTTGGACGTCGGCAGCGAGGTTTTCCAGCCGCATGCGCGGCCGCTCGCCAGCATCCGCTACGACTACGGCATGTACTTGCTCGGGCATGCGCGGCCGGCGGACGCGGCGGCGCAGTTCGCGGCCTGCATCGAAGTCATGAGCGACACGGCCGACCGCTGGCACTACCAGCGCGCGGCCTGCGCCGCCGCCGCGGCGTATTGCGCCGCGCGCAACGGCGACGTCGCGGCGAGCGCGACCCTCGACCGGCTCGTCGACGAGCAGCGCATGCAGCGCGCGCGCGAACTGCCGACGGCGCTGTGGCTGGCCGCGCGCCTCGCCGCCGAGCGCGACCCCGCCGGCTCGCGCGCCGGGCAACTGGCGCGCCTCGACGAGGCGCTGACCTTGCTCGACGACGCGGGCCGCGGCGGTTCGCATCTTGCCCGCGACATCGAGGCCGCACGCCGCGCGCTCGGCGCCCCCGCCGTCGTGCTGCATCCCGAACTGGGACGCGAACTCGTCGGCCCGGCAAACGAGATCATCGAGGCGGCGAAATGAGCCCCGAAGACGAACCCCTTCGTATCCGGCGCGGCATGCGACGAAGACTCATCGGGCATTCCATGCCGCTTCGCGGTCCGACCCGCCTCTTGTTCCCACCGTAAATTCGCCGCGCCGGATCGGTGCTTTTCAACCGCTGGACAAGCGGACGTCGGCGATCCAATTGCGCTTGCGCCGCGCCAGGCGCGCGCCGCCGTCTTCGTCGTCGAACGTGATCGATGAGCGCTGCACGCGCGTCGCCGCCGCCGCGTCGAACACGTTGGCATTGACGACCGCGTAGAGATTGCCGTCGATCGCGCTGGTGACGAGCGGCACGACGCCGCAGCGCGAACAGACGTGGAATTCCGCGGTCTTCGTGCCGAATGCGTAGCGCGAAACGAGCGACGGCTCGGCGATGTCGACTTGCAGCCGTCCGGCGGGAAACGACGTCCAGACGCCGCCGTGGCGGGTGCAGAACGAGCAGGTGCAGGCGCGCGCCGGAATCTGCGCAGGGTCGGGTTCCCAGCGCAGGGTGAAGGCGATGTTTCCGAAGTGACAGGCCCCGGGGATCAGCATGCCGGTTTTCTCCTTCGAGCTTGGCGGCCGCGGCCGCGCGTTCTCGTCCGCGTCCTCAATTCTGCGTTGCGGCGATTCGTTGCGCGACTTCCCAACTGTGTCCCGCGGGATCGAGGAAGTTCGCCGTGCGCATGCCCAAGGGGCGATCCTTCGGGCCGGCGAGCGGGGCCACGCCGTGCGCGCGCAGGTGCGCACAGACCGCGTCGACGTCGTCGACCCAAACGCTGAGCTGGAAGCGCGGGCCGGCGTTGCGCGCGCCCGGCATGTCGGGCTCGATGATCTCGGCCGCGCTGCCGATCTGAAGGAGGTTGACGACCAGGTTGTCGAAGCGCAGCGCCGTGGAAACCTCGTCCTCGAAGACGGCTTCGGCACCGAACACGTTTCGATAAAACTGCCGCGCGGCGGTAAGGTCGTCGACGAACAGGCTGATCGCGCTGATGTGCTGCAGAGGGGAAGTCATCGGCTTGAGGTCTCGTTTCGCCGCGGATGCGTCATTGGCGCCGACGCAGGAACATATGGGTC
>CBJLOV010000019.1:0-34690 GCA_966424745.1 uncultured bacterium | reverse complement strand
CGGTCGAGCACCACGTACATCGAGTAGTCGAGATAGGAGCGCTCGGCGAATTCCTTGAGCGGCAGTTGTTCGTAGTTGGCTTGCAGATTCATGAAGTACCGTATTGCCGAATCAGACCGCAATTTTATGGGAAGTGCGGACCCAGATGCGCGCCGGCGACGGTTTCCGTGCGGAATTTTCCGTGCGCCGCGGACATGCGGGTTCGAGCCGGAGGGCGCGGCGGCGATCGCGGCCACCGTCGGGGGCCGAATTGCGCGGATGGTGAGCGGTTTTCGCCGCAGACTGCGTCTTTATAAATGGACGAGTCTGCTGCGGAGGCGGCTGTGGAAATCGGTGGGCGGACGAGAGCGGGAAGGTACGGGAGCCGCCGATTCATTCGGCGAACGGCCGGGTACCTGCTCATGTCCGCCGCGCCGGCGGTCTTCACGGCCGGCTGCGCAACGGTCGGACAGGTGACGAACCTTTCCCAGCCCGCCTGCGCCGACGAATTCCGTCAGGCCATGAGCGCAATCCTGGCGGAGCAGGGGGAAAAGGCGGAAACGGGCGATGCCTTGGCCGAAAGCGCGGTTTCAAGCCTGGCCGGTGGTTCGCTCGGCCCGCGACCGTTCTTCGTGGCTTCGTCTTCCGGCGTCGATTACGAGTTCTTCGTGCAAAAGAAAAAAGACGCTTGCCTGCTGCGCCTTTACGGTCGCTCTCACGGCTTCGTTTCCTACACCAACAATCTGACTTACATCGCCACCAGGCTGCTCGCACGCTGCGAGTGCGCGGAATGATCGGATGCAGTCCGCGCGCCGATGCGTGCCGAGGGTCCGTTTGCTGAGGTCGTTTCGCTACGGGAGGTCGTCATGCCATTCACGGTCAAGACATTTCTTTTCCTGCTCTCGATTCTGCTCTGTTCGCTCGCGGTTGCGCAAAAGCCGGTCGACGGCAGCTATCGCATCAACGGCAAGGAGGGCAAGCTCGCTTACCTGCTCGCGCAGAAAGGGGAACCGTTCCACGACATGCCGACGACGGTGCTGATATTCACCGAGAAGGACGCCGGCCGGGACGCCAAGCCCGACGAAGCCGCGCGCATGGGCCGGTTCGGCGACGCACTCGTCGTCAAGCTGTGCAAGACCGATTGGGGCTGGGACGTGCTCGGCGGTGAATTCGTGCATCCGGCGATCGCGGATTCGCATCGGGCGAGTTCCTCGGGCATCGTCAAGGCGAAGGACGTCAAGGTCGCCAACGGGGAAATCACTGGCCGCTTGAAGACCGATCCGGGCGAGAAATTCCTCGGCCAGCCGATCGACGTCGATCTGCGCTTTCAAGTCAAGCAGCCGTGACGGCTCGATCCTGAGGTTTCTCGTTCGGCGGATCTCGCGGCCCGTGCTGCGCCGAGCGTTTTCGGCAGCGCCCCGTCGAGTCGGGGCGCGTGCGCCGTTGCGCTACGAAAGAAGCTCGCGCAGAAACCGGTCCCCGTGGCTGTGCTGCGCTTCGTCGATCAGCGCGGCGCGACGTAGCCGCCCGCAACGCCCCGCGGCGACAGCACGATCTGCCAGAGCTGCAGGCGCCTGGCGCGGAAATTCGCCGCCGACGCGGCGAGATAGAAATGCCACATGCGGCGGAAGCGGTCGCCGTATTTTTCCGCGAACGACGGCCAGGCCGCGTCGAAGTTCGTGCGCCAGGCCAACAGGGTGCGGTCGTAGTCGGTGCCGAAGTTGTGCCAGTCTTCGATGACGAAGCCGCCTTCGCTCGCTTTCGCGATCTGCGCCGCCGACGGGATCATCGAGTTGGGAAAAATATACTTCGCGATCCACGGGTCGGTATGGTTGGTCGACTCGTTGCCGCCGATCGTGTGCAGCAGGGTCAGGCCGTCGTCGGGCAGGCAGCGCCGCACGGTGTCGAAGTAGGCGCGGTAGTTCTTCACGCCGACGTGCTCGAACATGCCGATCGACCATATGCGGTCGAACTTCTCGTCGATCTCGCGATAGTCCTGCACGCGGATTTCGATCGGCAGGCCCTTGCAGAGTTCGCGCGCGAACTGCGCCTGTTCTTCGGAGACGGTGACGCCGACGCCGGCGACGCCGTATTTCTCCGCGGCGTACTTGAGCGCTTCGCCCCAGCCGCAGCCGATGTCGAGGACGCGCATGCCGGGCTTCAGGCCGAGCTTGCGGCAGACGAGATCGAGCTTCGCTTCCTGCGCGCCGTCGAGGTCGTCCGCGTTCCGCCAGTATCCGCAGCTGTAGACGAGGCGCTTGCCGAGCATGGCCTGGAAGAGGTCGTTGCCCAGATCGTAGTGCTGCTCGCCGACCTTGTAGGCCCGCCTCCCGCGCTGCATGTTGACTAGCTTGGAACGCAGAAACAGCGCGGCGTCGTCGATGCCGCCGACGCGCTCGTCGATGTGCGCATTGAGCAGGCGATAGAGAAAGCCGTCGAGGTCCGTAGCGTCCCACCAGCCGTCCATGTAGGCCTCGCCGAGGCCGAGCGATCCGTGCGCGATCGCGCGCGCGTAGAGGCGGTCGTTGTGGACCTGGATGTCGCTCGGCGCGTCGCCGCCGACGCGTACGCCGGCGAGGGCGAGCAGAGACTCGATGCGGCTGCGGGGGTTGTTGCCGTGCATATCCGAACCTCGAATCGTGCGGATCGCACAAGATTTGGGGTTGCCTCGCTGCCTGTCAAGCGCGCCGGTCAAGATGAAGCGTTTTTCATGCGCGACCCGCCTCGGATGCGGCGGCGGGCCGGGCGGCGCGCTCAGGCGTCGCCGCCGCTCGTCGGCGTGCCGGTGTCGTCCTCCTTGGCGATGAGCGCGCCGAATTCGGAAGCGATGCGCGAATAGAACACGTCGATCCGCTGCGCGCGCAGGTCGGCGAGGAGATGGTCCGCATGCGCCGCGTCGACGAGAAACTCGACCAGGACCGGCACTTCGCCGGCGAGCTCGAAGAAATGCTGCTCGTGCAGCCGGCCGTGGCGGCCGAAGCCGGCGATGGCGCGGAACGCCGATCCTCCGTGAATACCTTGCTTCCTGGCGTATTCGAGCAGCCATTCGTAGAGCAGCTTGCCCTCGTGTCTGCGGTTTTCGTAGGTATAGAAACGCAGGTGTATGCCTTTCATCGGAGTTCTCCCTCGAACGTTCGGCGCCTCATTTGAACAGCAGACGCATGGCGTAGATGCCGGCCACGGTCATCGCCAGCGAGCCGACGACGTGAGTGGCGACGATGGCGAACGACCAGCCGTACTGCTGGCGCAGCAACGCGTTCACGGTGTCGGCGGAAAAGGTGGAGAACGTCGTCAGGCCGCCGCAGAAGCCGGTGATGACGAACAGGCGCAGTTCCGGCGGCAGGCTCTGGAACTGGTCGAAGATGCCGATCGCGCCGCCGATGATGAAGCCGCCGACGAGATTGACGGTGAGCGTACCGAGCGGCAGGGCGGGCAGGACCGGATTGAGGGCGAGCCCGAGCAGCCAGCGCAAAGCGCTGCCGATGGCGCCACCGACCAGCACGGAAACAAGCGACAACCAGTTCATTGGGTGATTCCAGGCGAAAAGAAGGCCCGGTTGCGGCGGCTGGATGCGGTGTGCTCGCGCACGCTGCCTGACGCCCGCTATCGGGATACGTCAGGCATCATCAGCCTTGCGGCGGTTCGCGTCGAGCATCGCGCCCGGCCGCGGGAGGCATGCCATCTCCCGGATCGGCGCGAATCATAGCCGGGTAGGCGGTCGCGGCGTCAAGCCGCGGCCAGCGCTCAACACATTTTCGCGAGCAGCGCCTGCTGCGCGGAATGCGGCTTGTGGCCGTCGGGCTTGATGCGTTCGTAGTGGCCGTCGGCCTTGAGCTCCCACGCCTGGGTGTTGTCGGCGAGGTAGTTGGCGAGGCCTTCGTCGAACACGCGCTTGGCGAGATCGGGGTCGAGGATCGGAAAGCCGGTTTCGATGCGGCGCAGGAGGTTGCGCTCCATCCAGTCCGCGCTCGAACAGTAGATCTCCGGCTCGCCGTCGTTGGCGTACCAGTAGACGCGGCTGTGTTCGAGGAAGCGGCCGACGATCGAGCGCACGCGTATGTTTTCGGAAATCCCGGGCAGGCCGGGCTTGAGGATGCAGGCGCCGCGCACGATCAGGTCGATCGATACGCCGGCGATCGACGCTTTATAGAGCAGCTCGATCACGCTCGGCTCGTTGAGCGCGTTCATCTTGGCGATGATGCGCGCCGGCTTGCCTGCCTTGGCGTGCTCGATTTCGCGTTCGATCTTCTCCATCACGCCCTTGTGCAGCGTGAACGGCGACTGCAGCAGGCGCTTGAGTTTGATGACGGGGCCGAGGCCGGAAAGCTGCTGGAACAGCTTGTGCGCATCCTCGCCGATGTCGCGGTCCGCGGTCATCAGGCCGAAGTCGGTGTAGATGCGCGAGGTGATCGTGTGATAGTTGCCGGTCGACAGGTGGACGTAACGGCGCAGGCCGTCCTTTTCGCGGCGCACGATCAGCAACACCTTGGCGTGGGTCTTGTAGCCGACCACGCCGTAGACGACCTGCACGCCGGCCTCCTGCAGGCGGTTGGCGAGCGAGATATTCGCCTCCTCGTCGAAACGCGCACGCAGCTCGACGACGACGGTGACGTCCTTGCCCGCGCGCGCGGCGTCGATCAGGGAGTTGACCAGCGGCGAATCGTTGCCGGCGCGGTACAGCGTCTGTTTGATCGCAAGCACCGTCGGATCGCTCGCGGCTTCCTTGACCAGCTCGGTCACCGCGCCGAACGATTCGTAAGGATGGTGCAGCAGAATGTCGCGTTCGGAGATCGCCTCGAACAGGCTGCGCTCGGCGACGATCGGCGCGATCAAGCGCGAGGTGAACTTGGGGAATTTCAAATCGGGACGCTCGACCTGATCGTAGATCGTGTTGATCCGGTGGAGGTTGACCGGACCGGGCAGGCGGTAGACGTCCGATTCGCCGAGCTCGAAGTTGTGCATCAGATAGTCGGCGACCGGCTTCGGGCAGGTATCGGCGATTTCCAGGCGCGCCGCGGACGCGAAACCGCGGCCGCGCAGCTCATCGCGCAGCGCGAGGGCCAGATTTTCCATGTCGTCTTCATCGACGAACAGTTCGCTGTTGCGGGTCACGCGGAACTGATACGCGCCGGTGACGCGCATGCCCGGAAACAGCTCGTCGACGAACTGGTGCAGGATGCTCGACAGGAAGACGAAGTCGTAGGGCTTTTCCGAGACTTCCTCGGGCAGGCGCACGATGCGCGGCAGGGAGCGCGGCGCGCGCAGCAGGGCCATGTGGCCCTCGCGGCCGAAAGCGTCGCGGCCTTCCAGGGAAACCGCGAAGTTCAGGCTCTTGTTGAGAATGCGCGGGAACGGATGCGCCGGATCGAGGCCGAGCGGCGACAGCACGGGCAGCACTTCGTTCTGGAAATAACCTTGCAGCCAGCGGGTCTGCTTGGATGTCCACTTGTCGCGCGCGATGAAGCGGATGCCTTCGCGGTCGAGTTCAGGCAGCAGAGTTTCGTTCCAGAACGTGTATTGAGCGTTGACGAGGTCGAGCACGCGCGCGCGGATGCGCGCGAGCAGTTCGGACGGCGAGGTGCCGTCCGGCCCGGCCTTGGCGTCGCCGAAGGCGAGATGATGGCGCAGGATGGCGACCTGGACTTCGAAGAACTCGTCGAGATTCGAATTGGAAATGCACAGGAAGCGCATGCGCTCGAGCAGCGGCACCGACGCGTCCTGCGCCTGCGCGAGCACGCGGAAATTGAATTCGAGCTGGGCGAGCTCGCGGTTGAGAAAAAGCGAGGGGTCGCGCAGATTGGGAGTCGAGGGCGGAAGGCTGACAGCCGTCGGTCTCGCCTCGACGCCCGGCGTTTTCGGGCCGCCGGCGATGCGGGCTTCTTCGGCAATATCGGATGGCTTGGCGTTCATGTCTTTTCCGGTGATTCGGTATGGAACCATGATGTGCAGGTGCTGCGCCAGCCCTCAGCCCTCAGCCCTCCGCTCTCAGCCCTTCTTTTTCGGGAGCCAACAGGCGTTCACCCGAGAACACGCAGGAGAAGGTACTGCCGACGCCGAGCTCGCTCTCGATCTCGAGCCGCGCCTGATGCAGCTGCAGCACGTGCTTGACGATCGACAGGCCGAGGCCGGTGCCGCCCGATTCGCGCGAACGGCTCGTCGAGACACGGTAGAAGCGCTCGGTGATGCGCGGCAGATGTTCCGCAGGAATGCCGTAGCCGGTATCGGCCACGGCAAAGCGCGCGCCGCCGTTCGCGGTGGCCTGCCACGAAATCTCGATGCGTCCGCCCTCCGGCGTGTAGCGCACGGCGTTGGAGACGAGGTTCGAGAACGCGCTGTGCAGATAGTCGGTGGAGCCGCGCAGATCGACCTCGCAGCCGAACACGACGTCGACGCGATGGCGGCCCTGGGAGAGCCCGTCGGCTTCGCGCTTCAGGGTCGACAGCAGGGCGCGCATCGATACGCGCTCGTTGTCGTTGATCTGCTGCTGCGCTTCCAGGCGCGAAAGCGTCAGCAGATCTTCGACGATCTGGGTCATCCGCCGCGACTGGCCGCGTAGATCGGCGAGCACGGGGGCGAGTTGCGGCATGACTTCCGGTTCGAGCATTTCGAGGTATCCGTGCAGTACGGTCAGCGGTGTACGCAGTTCGTGTGACACGTTGGCGACGAAATCGCGACGGACCTGTTCCAGCCTTGCCAGCGGCGTGATGTCGCGTACGACGAGCAGGCTGTGATCGTAGGAATAGGGGATCAGGCGGAACGACAGGCGAATCGCCTCGTTGACGTTCGAAGTGACTTCGCGCAGCGGTTCCCGCGTCGGGTCTTCGTCGAGCCACGCCTTGGCTGGCAGCGGCAGGAAGGCTTCGATGTGCGCACCGCGGTCGCGCGGTGCGGCCATGCCGAGCAGGCGTGCTGCAGCCTCGTTGAACCAGACCACGCTGCGGCCGCGGTCGAGCACGACGACGCCGTCGGGCAGCGCGGCGGCACCTTCGCGAAAGGCGCGCAGGAGGTTGACCAGGCGTCGCTTGCGCGAGCGTTCAGCGTGCAGTTTCGTGTGCATGTAGGCGGAGATGTCCGACCAGACGCCGCGATCTTCCGGCGGCGGCAGGCGCCGGCGCGAACGCAGCCAGGATTGAAGTTGATAAAGGCTGACGAGCGACCACAGCGAATAGCCGAGCAGGACGGCGAGCACGGCGTGTTCGGCGATCCCGAACCACCAGCCGAACGCGAGCGCGACCGCTACGAGGACGACGAATCGTCCCAGCGAGACTTGCCATGCGTGGCTTTGCAGGAATTGCAGCTGCATGATTTCGGCTAGTCCGACGGCGGATGCGCACAATTATACCGGCACTTGCGCGATCGTCCCCGCGCACGGCGCGCGGGCGACCGCTGTTCATGAAAACGAGCCCATGCGCTGCCCGTCGGCAGACAAAGCCGGAAGGGCGCCATCCCCGGCCGCACTTCCGAAGTGTTCGGCCCGATGGCTTGCGCATGGCATTTACGCTACCGGCGTGGTCGAGAACCGGTATCCCGCACCGCGCACGGTCTGCACGAGTTCGTCGCAGCGGTGCGGCTCCAGGGTCTTGCGCAGGCGGCGGATGTGCACGTCGACCGTGCGCTCCTCGACGTAGACACTGCCGCCCCAGACGTAGTCGAGCAGCTGGCTGCGCGAATACACGCGCTCGGGGTGGGTCATGAAAAAATGCAGCAGGCGGTATTCGGTCGGCCCGATCGCCACGCTGTCCTCTCCCGCGTAGACGCGGTGCGCGGCGCTGTCGATCTTGAGCGGGCCGATCTCGATCACGCCGTCGGTGTCGACGCCGTGCGTGCGGCGCATGACCGCGTTGATGCGTGCGATCAGTTCGCGCGGCGAAAACGGCTTGACCACGTAGTCGTCGACGCCGGCTTCGAGGCCGCCGACGCGGTCGGTTTCCTCGCCGCGCGCGGTCAGCATGATGATCGGCACGTCGCGGGTCAGTTCTTCCTTGCGCAGGCGGCGGGCGAGATCGAGGCCGCTCATGCCGGGCAGCATCCAATCGAGCAGGATGAGGTCGGGCACGCGCTCGACGATCATCGTCTGTGCGGCGCGCGCGTCGGCGGCATGGCTTGGTTCCATGCCGGCCTTGCGCAGGGCGAAGGCGACCATGTCGCGGATCGCGGGTTCGTCTTCGACGATCAGGATGTTTTTTTGCACGGGATCAGCTCGCAACCGCGCCGGGAGGACGCTTTATGACAGATTGCGGTATTTCAGCGATCAATTGTTACGGTTGAATGACGGCGCACCGCAATCCGTCTTGGAATCCGAGTTTTGCGAGGCCTCGTTGAGCTTGGATGTGCGCGGATTCGCAAACGGCGAGCCGAATCGCGCATCGGCGAACCGCTTCGTTGCGTCGTCGGCGCGCACAGAGGCCGCGTTCTGAGGCGGCGCATCGTTGGTCTGCACGCTGAAACTCAAGCCCGACGCAGGTTTCTTCAGGCATGACGCGGCGAGTTTGCCCTGATCCTCTGGGCGGATCTTGTGTCGGCGCAGGTCGAGCACGAGCGGCGTCATCGCCGCGATCAGCGCCTCGATACGAGTGCGTTGGTAGTAATCGAGATCGCTGCGTTTGGAAATGTCTTTCAACTGATTGAGCGCATCTTCGGCGCGGCCGTTGAGATAGGCCGCAGTGGCGAAAGCTTCGCCGGCGCGCACCGAGTCTCCGGCCAGTTCGCAGGCGCGGCCGAACGTCGTCTGCAGTGCCGGATCTTCGTCGTCCTTGGCCAGTTGCGGCCGCAGCAGCTCCTGCGCCTGCTTGCCGGCCGCTTTGTCGCCGTATTGCAGCAGCGCCTCGGCGTGGGCGAGGGCGAGGGCGCGATTGTTCGGGAACGACTTCTGTATGCGCACGTAGCGTTGCAGGGCGGCATCGCGTGCGCCGGAGTGCAGCTCCGCCGAACCGAGTGCGATCTGGAACACGAGATTCTCCGGTTCGGCCGCGGCGAGCTTCTGCAACGGCTCCATCGCCTGCTTGGCCCTGCCGCCCTGAACCAAGGCGAGTGCATAGCCGTAGCGGTTGGCCGGCGTATCGAATTCCTTGTGGTTGCGCAGATTGTCGGCGTAGTAGGTGATCGTTTCCGCCGGGCGTGCGCTCGTGAGCACGCGCACGCGCTCGCGCATCAATTCGTAGTAGGCCTGCGCGCGCGCGCGCTGCTCGGCCGTGGGTTGGACGGGGCGCAAGGCGCCGAGATTCGGTCGCGCGGTCGGGCTGACCGAGGCGAGTAGAGAACCGGTGGGAATCGCAACGGGCTTGGCCGCATCGATCGTATTCGCGGTTTTGCCCTCGGCGCCCTTCGCTGCTACGGTGCCGTCGACGCCGGATTGCACGTTGGCGACGCCGGCAAGTTCCTTCGGCACGGCTTCCACGTCGCCGACCGTTACCGTGGGGCGGTATTCCTTCTTGATCTGTTCGGCGCGGGCCTTCGCTTCGGTGATGCGCGTCGTCGTCACCGGATGGTCCATCAGCAGGGCCGGGACGTCGTTTTCATCGAAACCGGGGCGCAGGGCGCGCTGCATGCGCTCGAAGAATCCGGCCATCGCATCGGGATCGAAGCCGGCCTTGGCCAGGGTGGCGATGCCGACGCGGTCGGCTTCGGCTTCGTCGGCGCGCGTGAAGTTGATGCGCATCTGCTCGGCGAGGCCCTGCACGGCGGCGATCGCGCCGATGTCCGAGTTGCTCGTGCTGTACGGGCTCGATTTGGACGCCGCGACGACGGCGAGGAGCATGCCGGCCAGCATGAGAGGCGTCATCTTCTGTTCGGCTTCGACCGCGCGGATCAGATGGTTCTGGGTGACATGCGAGACTTCGTGTGCGAGCACGGCTGCGAGTTCGCCCTCGGTGTCGCTCGTCGTGATCAGTCCGGCGTTGACGCCGACGAAGCCGCCCGGCAGGGCGAATGCGTTGATCTCGTTGTCGCGCACGATGAAGAACGTGAAAGACTGATCGGGCTGCGGGCTGTAGGAGACGAGCTTGTAGCCGAGCGTGTTCAGGTAGTCCGCAAGCAAGGCGTCGTCGAGTACGGCGTTCTGATTGCGCAGCTCGTGCAACACGTAGAAGCCGTACTGGCGCTGCTCCTCGGGCGAGGCGATGTTGCCGGCGGAGCTGCCCAGATTGGGCAGGCGCGTGTCGGCGGCGTAGCCGTGGCTGGTCAGCACCGCGATCGCGGCGACGAGGAAAGCGAGCGGGAGATGCTTGGCGAACATGAGGGTGACGCGGAAACGGGCGGAAACTTGGATTACCTTACTCCTGCAAAGGTTCCGCATCCACTGTTTCCGGCCGAGGACAGCCGCTGCGCTTAGGTTGCGTTCAAGGGCTGCCGCGTGCGCGTACGACTCTGGAAATTCGACCGCGCAGCCCCCACACTGGCGCGAACGGTGCACGCGAGTGCGTCAATGGAATCGGAGCGATGGGCACGAAAGTCGAAATTTTTACCGGCGCGAATTGCGCCTACTGCGTGGCGGCCAAAAACCTGCTCAAGTCGAAGGGGCTCGACTATGAGGAATTCCGTATCGATCTCGATCCCGCCCGCCGCGAGGAAATGCTCGCGCGCTCGGCCAACCGGCGCACGGTGCCGCAGATCTTCATCAACGGCGAGTATGTCGGCGGTTTCGACGATCTCGCGGCGGCGGACCGCAGCGGCAAGCTCGCGCAGATGATCGAGGCCCGCGCATGAGCGTGCGTCGACCCGCCGCGAAAACCGCCGCGCCGAAGACGGCGAAGAAGGGAGCGGAGGCAAAGCCGGCGAAGGGCGCAGCAAACCGGGTCAAGGAATTCACCGAGTTCCGCAAGCGCATGAACGAGCGCATTCTCGAGCACGACAATCAGGTCGTGCGGCGTTTCTTCGCGCTCGACACCCAGACTTACAAGGACGGCGCGCTCGATCTGAAAACGAAGGAATTGCTCGGCCTCGTCGCTTCGCTGGTCCTGCGCTGCGACGACTGCATCAGCTATCACATTGCCCAGTGCCGCGAGGCGGGCGTGAGCCGCGACGAATTCTTCGAGACTTTCAGCGTCGGCCTCGTCGTCGGCGGATCGATCGTCATCCCGCACCTGCGCCGTGCGGTCGATTTCCTCGACCAGCTGGAGAGCGAGGGCTGAAAAAGCGTTGCGGGGCGGGGTTTTTTGCTTCCGCCCCCGGCTTTTCGTCTTCAGCCTTTATAATGCCGCCCCTTTTCCTGAAGCGGTGAACGGTTCCATGAGTACTACGATTGCGGTGATCCCCGGCGACGGCATCGGGCCGGAGATCATGCAGGCGACACTGCGCGTGATCGACGCGCTCGGCCTGGATATCAAATACGACTTCGTCGAAGCGGGACTTGCCGCGCAGAACAAGTTCGGCGAGCTGCTGCCGCAGGCGACGCTCGACGCAATCGCCAAGCACAAGGTCGCCTTGAAAAGCCCCCTGACGACACCGGTCGGCGAGGGCTTCACTTCGATCAATGTCGCCCTGCGCAAGAAGTTCGACCTGTACGCCAATGTGCGCCCGGCGATCTCGTTTCCCGGCACCAAGTCGCGTTACGAGAACATCGATATCCTCACCGTGCGCGAGAACACCGAAGGCGCCTATATCGGCGAAGGCCAGCAGGTTTCTGCCGACGGCGAGACCGCAACGCTGACGCAGAAGATCACGCGCAAGGGCTCCGAGCGCATCGTGCGCTATGCCTTCGAGTTGGCGCGCCGGGCCAAGCGCAAGAAGGTCACGGTCGTGCACAAGGCGAACATTCTCAAGTCGACCTCGGGCTTGTTCCTGAAGGTCGCGCGCGAAGTGTCGGCGCAGTATCCCGACATCGAGCACAACGAGATGATCGTCGACAACACTTGCATGCAGCTCGTTATGAATCCGTGGCAGTTCGACGTGATCGTCACGACGAATCTGTTCGGCGATATTCTCTCCGACCTCTGCGCAGGCCTGGTCGGCGGCCTCGGTCTGGCTCCGGGGGCGAACATCGGTGCGGACGCGGCGATCTTCGAGGCGGTGCACGGCTCGGCGCCGGACATCGCCGGCAAGGGCATCGCCAACCCGTGCGCGCTGCTGCTTGGCGCCTGCCAGATGCTCGGCCACCTCGGCAATGAAGCCGAAGCCAATCGCGTGCGTGCGGTTATCCGCGCAACGATCGAGGCCAAGGACCGCGTCACGCCCGACCTCGGCGGCACGGGTACGACCGACAGCTTCGCCGATGCCTTGGTCGAACGTCTGCACTGAATCGCGCGAACCTCTGACCGCGAAAATCGAAAGGCGGCCATGCTTGGCCGAACCGTTCAAAAAAAGCCCGGCGAACCGGGCTTTTTTTGTGTATCAGGGTTGTTGGGCGATGCCGAGGTTGGTCAACGGCACGTTGGTGCGTACGAACGATCCACCGCCCGGATAGTTCGCCATGATCGTCGCCGTATTCGTCGTGCCGAAATTCAGCGTGATCGTACCGATCTGCACGGCGTTGCGCGGCGTCGGCGCGCAGGTGCGGCAATAGCCCGAGGCGTTCTGCATCAACGGAATCGCCTGGCCGTTGACGAACGGCAGCGCGCCTGCGACGGCCCAGATCGGCTTGCCGTTGGCGTCGGGATAGTAGAAGTCGATTGCGACCTGGTTGCCCTGGCTGCCGCGGTTCACGTCGAGCACCGAGAAGCCCCAGCCCGAATCGGCGGATCCGCCGTAGTACAAGCCGCCGAGGTCCGGAGACGCGTTTTGCGCCAGCGTGGTGAGCGGCTCGACGCACCAATCGCCCTGCTCGATGGTCTTCCCGGTCGTATCTGCGAACGACCAGCTCATCACGCCGAGCATGACCGCTGCGCTGCGGTCGATGTTGCGGCAGGCCGGGGAATTCGCCGCCTGGTTGAAGTCGACGACGATGCGGCCGCCGGTATTCGCCGTCGGCGTCGCCTTCTTGGTCACCGGGTCGTACTGCATGCGCACCAGCGTGCTGCCGTCGGAGCCGAGAATGAGGGGGATGAAGATGCCGTCGACGACGTTGCCCTGGGCTTGGAAGATTTCCACCGCGCCGGTCGCGTCGTAGGTGTAGAAGATCAGGAAATAGATGTCGCCGTACTTCGGATCGTGGCCGACGAGGCGGAAGTCGAGGCCGTGGCCGCTGTGGGCGCGGTCGTACCAGATCCCGGTGAACGGCTTGGCGTAGGTCGGCATCGCGGCGGGTGCGATCGACCAGCCCATTGCGGCGAGCATCGGTGCGGCGAGGCCCATCGTGCGCGACTGGCCGACGTTGTAGAACGCGTTCATCAGGTCGCCCTGCTGCACGGTATGCGACAAGGTCGAGCCGAGCGACGTGCTGCACGCCGTGGTCTTGGTCTGGTCGCACGGGGCGTACAAGCTCGGGAAATTGCTCGGCGCGGGGCCGCTCGACTGGTTCGCCGGCGAATTGACCGCGAGCGGGTCCGACCAGCGCAGCAGGGTCGGCTGATACAGGGTACCGAGGCTCGTCGCCGTGACGATGTTGCCCGAGGTCATCGCCGTGGCGCGCGCCGCACTGTTCGGCTGACTGTCCAGCTCATAGCCGAAGAAGGGCATATAGCTCTGCTGATCGCTGCCGACGGTGACGACGTTGTCGCCGAAGACGTCGTCCCATGGTCCCTGGTCGTAGTTCTGATAGCTCAGCGAGTTCGTGCCGTTGGTGATTCCGGCGCGCGCTCCGATCGGTCCGGCGCTGGGATCGACGTTGGCGAGACCGAGGAAGCCGAGGCCATGGGTCATTTCGTGCATCGCGATCGCGATGAAGTCGGACGATTTCGTGCTCGTATCGGGACTGAATCCAAAATAGAAGGGATTGCCGCCGATCACGTTCGCCGAGCCGATGTCGGAGTTGAAGGTGATCTCGATGACATCGTTGCGCTCGCCGCTGCAGTCGCCACCGAGCGCGCCGCAGTTGCTCGTTCCGCCCATGCGCGCGATCTGCGTGTTCGAGTACCACGTATACTTTTTCGTCAGCCACGGCATTGGAAAGTTCGTGTCGGCGAAGGCGAAGCTGGTGGCCGAGGCGTGCGCGAGCGTGGCCCGATTCTTGTCGCCGCCCAGATGCGCCCAGCACGCGTGCACGCTGATCGGCACGGGCGAGTTGAGCTGCTGCGACAGCTGGCGCGCAGCTTCCTGCAGCGCGTTCTTGCGCTGATCGCCGAGCGTCGTGCCGGGATTGCCGTTGACCGGCGCCACCGCCGTCGTGTCGGACCAGGGCGTGATGTCACAGCTCTTGGTCGGGTCGCTCGCGTCGGTGCTGGGATTGCCGAAATCGAGCGTGATCGCCGCAGGCTGCACCGTCGCCGACGGCGTTGCGGTCAACGTTGTCGTGGCGCTCGTGCTTCCGCCGTTGATGGCGGCGACGTACCAGCGCCCCGCGGTGAGCGGAATCGTGCTTGCGTTGGTGACGAGGATGGATTCGTTCGAGGATGCACTCATCGAGTGGTAATGCGCATAGCGCTGGATCATCTCGTAGCTGCACGACGTGACGCTGCAGTCCGGAAACGGCGAACCGAAGCGCAGGAACAGGTCGACATCGCCGCCGCTTCCGCTCAGGTTGATGCTCAACTGCTGCGCCGATGCGTCGACGTCGATATAGGCATTGGTGACGAGATGGTTCGGCTGCAGGTTCACGCTGACCGGAGTGCCCGGCGTCAATGCACTGTCCGCGAAAGCAGCCGGTGCGTGCAGGGCGGCGGCGAGCAAGCCGAAAACCCACGATTTGCGCGAGATCACTGTTGCGGCTCCGGCGAGATCGTGTTGATCGGCGGGCGGCCGGCACGCGGATTCGGCCGTTCCGCGCAGCCGATGTTGAGCGTGCCGTCGTTGTTGCGCGTGGCCACGGTCTCGTGGATTTTCGGACTCAGGACCGCTTTGCCCGCGGCCTGATTCTTCACGCTCGCCGGCGTGGTTGCCGATCGGGCCAGCGGTTGCGCTTGCATCGTGAGGGCAGGTTCGCTCGCATAGGCGTTTACACCAAGCGACGCGATTATCAACAGGGTCGTCTTCATGGCACTCTCCTTGGGGTCCATGCCAAAGCATGCAGCGATGGCGGTTACTAAGTCGTAAACGTGTTCAAGCCCCCGCGCGGGAAATGCGATTAACGGCTTTCGTCGAAGACACCGTGCTGGACGATGCGCAGAGGACTGCGTCCGATCGCGCGTGCGGCGCGGAAAGCATTCTGTAGATAGAATTCGGCGCGCTGTGCAGCGTCTCGTGCAGGCAGACCCAGCGCGAGACCCGCGGCCAAGGCCGAAGCCAGGGTGCAGCCGGTGCCCCGAACCGCGTAGGGGCGGCGGCGGTGGGTGAACTCGACCGTGCCGGCGCCGTCGACGAAATAGTCGCGCACTTGTCTCGTATCGAGATGACCGCCCTTCATCAGGACTGCGCCGGCACCGGCTTCCCGCAGATCACCGGCCGCAGCGCGCATGTCGGCGGGGGAACGGATGCGCCGTGCGAGCAACGTCTCCGCCTCCGGCACGTTCGGCGTCAGCACTTCGGCCAGCGGAAGCAGTTCCCGGCGCAAGGTGGCGACCGCAGCGTCCGGAAGCAGTTTGCCGCCGCTGCTGGCAGTCAATACCGGATCCACGACGATATTCTGCAGGCGGTGCGCGCGCAGCCACCGCGCCACGGCGCGGACGTTCGACGCGCTGCCGAGCATGCCGATCTTGACTGCGGCGATGCGGAAATCGGCGAGGACCGCGTCGAGTTGGGCGATTACGATCTCCTTCGAAAGGACGCGAATGGAGGCGATCATGCGCGTATTTTGCGCCGTTATGGATGTGATCGCCGTCAGTCCATGAATGCCGTAGGCGGCGAAAGTCTTCAGATCAGCCTGGATTCCCGCGGCCGAGCCGGAGTCCGAGCCGGCGATGGTGAGGACGCAGGGAAGTTGCTTGGACTCATTCATGGAGAAATCGTTATGTCGCGTAAGTGCAACAGAATGAAATTCGGCGCCTGCCGGACCGCTTGGCAAAATCCCGGAATATCGTGGAACGGGCGAGTTCGCAAAGCGTCAACGGAATCTTGACGAAATGTGGTTTTTTCGCCAATATCTCAGCCCAAATTGGGGAGCGATCTGGACGCGCGTCTGGACTTATGCGGTTAACGGCTTTCAAACAACATCTTCTTGTGACGCTGACCGGCGCCGCGTTGTCGCTGCCCGCCGCATTGTCGTTCGCCGCGACACCCGCGGGCAAGTTCAAGAACGCGGCTGAAGCGATACGTGCGTCGGCGATCGAGGAGATGGCAGAGTCCGGCGATTTGATGGACAGTTGGGGCGACTACGCGCTCAGCAGCCTCAAATCGAATTTCGCTTGGGCCCGCGAACCCGGTGAGGCGGCGGCCGAACCGCCAACCATCTTCACCCGTACGCGTTCAAGCTGGGCGCGTACGCCTGTTTCTCGTTTTCCCGGTTCGTCGGTCGACGATGCCAAGCCTTTCCACGTCGCCGTTCAGTCGGCACGTATTTCGGACTCGGCGATCTATGCGGCCGCGACGGATGCGGGCAGCTTGCTCGCGGATCAGGCGCCGGGGCTACGGCGCACCATTATCGCGCCGTCGTTTACGCACGCGCTCGAAGGGGTCGGCTATTGGCGGGTTTCGCTGATTCTGGCCTACCAGAAATTCAACCTGTTCGCGCCGATGCAAGGCGCCGACTCCGCGTTCGGGCAGAGCGGCTGGGCGTGGACGGACGGCCCCTCGGCATTGCGCCACAAGGAAAATTCGGCCGGTTTCGGTACTCGCCTCGATTTGGGTGGCCAGTTGGCGGCCGATGTGGACTGGCGTGTCGGCTATCAGTCGCGCGTGGCGATGGACAATTTCTACACCTATCGCGGGGTCTTCGGGCAGTCCGGCAGCTTCGACATTCCGGCGAGCGCGAACTTCGGCATGGACTGGTCGCCGACGCGCAGCTTTCGTTTGAGCGCCGACGCAGAGCGGGTCATGTACTCCCAGATCACGCCGTTTGCGGCGTACTCGCTGCCGGTCGAGGTTCTCAGTTTCATCCAGGCCTCGCAGCGCCCTGCGATGTGGGAGAATCTGGACATCTATTCTTTGGCGGCAAGCTGGCGCAATGGGGTTCTGGGCGAGTTTTCGGTGCGCTACAGCACGCGCGAGCAGCCGCTGCCCGCCCTGGGAGCTTTGAAACAACTGATCGAACCCAAGCTTGCATCGCACGATTGGGAATTGGACTATGCGCGGGCTTTCGGCGAGCGGTCGATCTTCCAATTCCGCGCAGTCTATGCGCCGATCCAGTTGTACGGTATTCCCAGTTACACGGCTGACGGCGGTTACGGCGCGAGCCACATGCGCTACGAGGCGCTGTTGACCGCGAAATTCTAGCTTCCGCCGGCGATCCTCCATCGCCGATTTCAATCGCTCCGATTGCAAGCCTCCGTCCTCTACCACGGAGGGGTACAGCGCTGCCTATTGTTTTTCGCTACGTTGTGTTAGGCTCGGCTCACCCGCCGGAGTCTGTTGGCCGTCGGGTTGACGATTACCATAACTAGAAGATTGATCAGGCCCATGACTTTGCGTGCTTTCATTGCCGCAAGTTTCTTTGCTGTCGCCGGTTTGTGCCGCGCGCAAGGAACGGCGTTTACCACGGGCGACGGTTACTCGGCCGACGGCTCGCCGGTGGTTTATCAAATCAATCTTGCGGCGCGGACGGTTACGCCCATCGGAGCCTCCGGCTCCATCAACAACGGTGCGATTCTCCTTTTAAACGGCCTGACGTTCCGTTCGGACGGCAATTTATACGCGGTTGCCGGTGTATACGGATTGCCGCCCGCCCTGGTTACCCTGAGCCGTACCCTGGGCAAAGCCTCGCTGGTCAGTCAGATCGGCGGCGTTCCGTCTACGTCGGCTGCCGGTTTGTCTCTGGCGTTCAGCTGCGACGACCGCTTGTGGATGGCCTCATCCGACAGCGGCAATTTCTGGGAACTGAACCCGAGCACCGGGCAGACGAGGCAGGTTGGGACGCTCGGAGCGAAGATCACCGGGTTGGCGGCACGCGGCAACGTGCTCTACGGTGTCGGCGGAAACGGCAATGCAAACCTGTATACGATTGCCACTGATACCGGCAAGGCGACCCTGATCGGCGCTTACGGTGCGTCGGCGTCGGTTCCAAATCCCGTGGATGCGGCGTTCGATGCCGGCGGAGCGCTCTGGGGCCTCATTCGCAATGCCAACGACAGTGGTAGCAGCCTGCCATCGCAATCCAATGTGCTGGCGCAGATCGACCCGATCGCCGGAGCGATGAGTGTGGTCGGGAATATTGCCAACCCTCCGTCCAGCCTTCCTTTCCCGAGGCTGCGCGGCATGGCCATCGCGCCACCGTCGTCATGCGGTGATCCGCCGCCGCCTTCGAATCCTACCGCCGGAGCGCCACTGCTGTCGCCGTGGGGGATCGGCGTCCTCGTATTGTCCCTGCTTGCGACGGTGTCTTTCGTACAACGGAAACGGTACGTCGGATGATTGCGAAGTCGAACCCGGCACAGAGGCGCTTCCTCGCTACGAGGAACGAGAACTGAACGGCGCCGGGAGTTGCGTCGTCCAATCGGCTGAAACCGGTTGTTTTGACGTATCATTCCGCGCTCGTAATCCGAACACAGGTGCAAGCATGAGCAACGCGTCCAGCGCGGGTTTGCTGAAGAGGGTGCTGGGACTATCTGGCGCGATCAAGTCTCTCCATTTTCCGGGCGCGAAGCGTTCTCTTGCCACAACAGGCCTCGTACTTTTCGCCAACAGCGCGTTGGCGGCGCCTTTCGCCTATGTGGCGAACTATCAGGGCTGCACGGTTAACAGCACCAGCTACGCCGGATGCGTTTCGGTCGTCGACGTGTCGTTGCCAGCCAATCAGGTGGTCGCCACCATCCCGCAGGCGACAGCGGCGACCTCGTCGACTCCCGCCACCAAGGGCGTCGGCCAGAATCCCCTCGGTGTGGCGATCAATCCCGCCGGAACGCGCGTTTACGTGGTCAATTACGGCGACAGTACGGATTTGAAAACATCCGGAACCGTGTCGGTCATCGACACCGATCCGACTTCATCGACCTACAACACGGTCACCGGCTCGATCACCGTCGGGGTGCGGCCGGAACTGATTGCGGTAAGTCCCAACGGCAAGGTGGCTTATGTCACCAACAGCGTCAGCAACAGCGTTTCGGTCATCGATACGACGGCGAACAAGGAAACCACCCAGATTTCCGTCGGGGGAGTTCCGGTCGGCGTGGCTTTGACGCCCGACGGAACGAAGGTCTACGTTACGCTTGCCAACAAGAGTCGCGTTGCGGTGATCGATGCGACGACGAATACGGTGGCGAGTTCGACGATTCCGCTGAGCTACAGCAATCCGATCGGCATCGTGGTGAATTCGGCCGGCACTTTTGCCTATGTGGCCGACTTCGGGCTCGCCGAGGCGAATCCGGCGCAGACTGGTGCGATCTCTGTGATCGACTTGGCCAAGGAGGCGGAAGTCGCGGTGATTCCCGCCGGCATCGGTCCGGTCGCGGTCGCGCTGTCGCCCGATGGCAGCACTCTCTATGCTTCCAACTTTGTCGCCGGCACGGTATCCGTCATCGATACCGCAACCAACAAGCAGAAGGTTGAAGTGGCCGTCGGCGTCACTCCTTTGGGCATCGTGATCGATTCGACGGGCACGTATGCCTACGTCAACGGTACGAACACGATCTCCGGTCTAGGCTCCGTGGCGATCTTCGATCTGTCAACGAACACCGTGCGGCCGGGAATGATAACCGTCGGCTCGGGGCCGAACTACAGTGCGATCACAAGTTCGGCGGCCCTATCGGTGAATCTCAATCAGCATGGTCTCACCGGAGCCTGGTACAACCCGAGCGCGAGCGGGCAGGGCTTCTATGTCGATGCCATTCCCGATGCGGGCGGCGCCGGCAACGGCATGCTGAGCGCAGGGTGGTTCACTTACGATGTCACCGCTGCCGGCGGGCAACGCTGGTACTGGCTGCAGGGTAACGTGACCGCTACCAATCCTGTTGCGAATCTGACGATTTACGCGGGCACCGGCGGTAACTTCAGCGCCCCTCCTGCGGTGTCGCCGGTCGCGGTTGGACAGGCGACGCTTCAATTCACCGACTGTTCGCACGGCGTCCTGCGCTATGCCTTCAGTGACGGCTCCAATCGCAAAGGCTTCATCAGCCTGGCGCGCCTGACCGGCAACACGACTTGTACGCCGAGCGGCGACAGCGGGGCGGCCGGGAACTATCTGCTGTCCGGCAGCTGGTACAACTCGAGCACGAGCGGGCAGGGGCTGGTTTTCAACGTCGATCCGGCGAAGACGACCTCTCCGTTGAGCGGAGGCTGGTTCACTTATGCGCCGAACGGACAGCAGATCGGCGGCGGTGCGAGCCAGCGCTGGTACGCCATTCAGTCCAATCAGGCCGCGCAGGGAAATTCTTATGCTGCGGCCATCTATGAAGGCTCGGGCGGCGCGTTCATGGATCCCGGCAGCAAGGTGACGACGACGGCGGTCGGCACGGCGAACGTGGTGTTCGCCAATTGTTCGACGATGAGCCTGACCTACAATTTCACCGCTGGCACCAATCAGGGGCAGAGCGGGACGTTGAATCTCTCCCGGCTAGGCCCCGCCCCGGCCGGCTGCAGTCCGTAATCGTAACCCGAACATGAAAACGGCCGCTTTGAAGCGGCCGTTTTCTTTCGATGTATTGGATGCAAAGTCAGAGCATTTCCGATGCATAGTCCGCAAGGCGCGAGCGCTCGCCCCTGCGCAGGGTCACGTGAGCGGAGTGCTGCCAGCCCTTGAAGCGGTCGACCGCGTAGGTCAGACCCGAGGTGGTTTCGGTCAGATATGGTGTGTCGATCTGTTCGACGTTGCCGAGGCAGACGATCTTGGTGCCGGGCCCGGCGCGCGTGATCAGCGTCTTCATCTGCTTCGAGGTCAGGTTCTGTGCTTCGTCGATGATGAGGTAGCGGTTGAGGAACGTGCGCCCGCGCATGAAGTTCATCGCGCGAATCTTGATGCGCGAGGCGAGCAGGTCGTTCGTCGCCGCCCGGCCCCAGGCGCCGCCTTCCTGCGGGGTCGCGAGCACTTCGAGATTGTCGGTCAGCGCGCCCATCCACGGCGTCATCTTTTCCTCTTCCGTGCCGGGCAGGAAGCCGATGTCTTCGCCGACGGAGACGGTCGCGCGGGTCATGATGATTTCGCGGTAGCGCTGCTGATCCATCGTCTGCGCAAGGCCGGCGGCGAGCGCCAGCAGCGTCTTGCCCGTGCCGGCGGTGCCGAGCAGGGTGATGAAGTCGACTTCGGGATCCATCAGCGCATTGAGCGCGAAGTTCTGTTCACGATTGCGTGCGTGCACACCCCAGACCGCATGCGAACCGCGGTAGTCGTCGACGATCTGCAACGTCGCTTTGCCATCGGCGACGCGCATCACGCGCATCTCGATCTCGTCGTCGCCGGGCAGGTATACGAATTCCTGCGCGACCCAGTTTTCATCCTTGCGCAGCTTGATTTCATAGAACGTATGGCCGCGCTCCGACCATGAGCGCACTTCGGGGTGCTTCTCCCAGAAGCTTGCCGCCAGCTCGTTGTGACCGGTATAGAGCAGGCTGAAGTCGTCGAGGGCGCGGTCGTTCTCGTAGTCCTCGGCGGTGATGCCGTAGATCGATGCCTTGATGCGCAGATTGATGTCTTTAGACACCAGTACGACGGGAACCTCGGGCCGCTGTTCACGCAGATCGACGATCGCGGCCAGGATCAAGTTGTCCGGCACGCCCTTCTTCTTCGCCGCGGCGCCGTTGATCGGCGCGAAATTTTGAGTCTGGAAGTAGAGGCGTCCGACCTGCGCACCGCGCTTGAGCTGCAGGGTCTTCGGCAGGCGCAGTTCGAGACCCTGGCCGATCGACTTGCCGTTGCCCTGCTCGATCAGTTCATTGATGAAACGGCTTACCTGGCGAACGTTTCGCGAGACTTCCGAAGTGCCTTTTTTGGCTGCATCGAGCTCCTCGAGCACCGTCATCGGCAGAAACACGTCATGCTCTTCGAAGCGGAACAGGGCGGTCGGGTCGTGCATCAGCACGTTGGTGTCGAGGACGTAGATGCGCTTGCCTCTGGTCATGCTTGTCTGTTTCCTGTCGGGAAATCTCTGGGAGAGCGGGTGCCGCGCGAAGGAGCCGAGATCACGGTTTTCCCGGCGATCTTCGCGTCGCCACATGAAACATTCTTTGCAAATGTCATTCGAGTTCGCGCAGGGCGGCGAGAACCTCGTCGGCGTGGCCCTTGACCTTGACGCCGCGCCATTCGCGCTTGAGCCTGCCGTCGGGGCCGATCAGGAAGGTCGAACGCACGACGCCGAGGTGACGTTTGCCGTAAAGCACCTTTTCATGGATTACGTCGAAAGCGTTGCACCAGGTCTCGTCCGGATCGGAGACGAGTTCAAAGTTGAGTGCCTGCTTCTCCCTGAACTTGCCGTGAGAAGCGAGGGAATCGCGTGAGACGCCGAGTACCACCGCGTTGCGTTTCGCGAAGTCCTTCTGTCGGTCGCGGAAGTCCTGCGCTTCGAGCGTGCATCCGGGCGTCGAGTCCTTCGGATAAAAGTAGACGACGACGTACTTGCCTTTGATGTCGCGCAGGCGGATCTCCTCGTCGTCGCCGACAGGGCCGCGGAGGTCTGGAACTTTCTCGCCGATTTTCATGTGGGTTCGCCGGTCGGTCAGAACTTCATCGGATCCATGATCGCATCGAGATTGAGGCCGTCGCAGAATTCGAGAAAATCGTCGCGCAGTCCGGCGATATGCGTGTCCGAAGGAATGCCGATCGTGATTTGCGCGGAGAACATGTCCGCGCCGGTCTGCATCGCGCGGTAGCGTGAGGACTGCAATTGCTCGATGCTGATCTGGTGGCGCTGAAAGAATTCGGCGAGTTGGTAGAGAATTCCGGGCTTGTCGGCGGCGACGACTTCGACGACATAGGGCAGGAGGTTCGTCTGCGCCGCCTTGGCGCCCGTGCGCGAGAATGCGAGGCGAAGGCGATCATCGCGCTCCAGCCGGGTCAGCGCGGATTCGAGCTTCGCGATGGCGTCCCATGGGCCCTGGGCCAGCACCAGCACGGACACGTCTTGTCCCAGCACTGCGACGCGCGATTCGGCTAGGTTGCAACTGCAGTCGGCGATGCGTTTTGCGATGGCGACCAACGGGGATTTGGCGTATTCGGCGAACGCGCTGATCAGCAGGAAATTCTCGTTCGCGGTAGGGCGTTGCGCAACGTCGGTCAAGGCAAAGCCGTCCTGATCTTTTTTGGGCCCTTGGGCATGCGGGCAGAATACTTGCCACGCTCCGTACCCGCAAGTAACATCGCGGCTCCCCAGGAATTTCCCCTATCCGCAACGAGTCCGCCTTGAAGAGAATCGTCGGCAGCATCTGCGCTCTGGCCACGCCGTTCCGCGGAGGTGCGCTCGACCTCGACGCGTTCGCGAGGTTGATCGATTTTCAACTGGAAGGCGGCACTCAGGCCCTCGTTGTCGCCGGCTCCACCGGCGAGGCGCATGCGCTGGATCAAGCCGAATACGATCAGCTGCTGCGCTTCGCGGTAAGCCGTGTCGGCGGCCGCGTACCGGTCCTTGCCGGAACGGGCACCGCGAACACGCGCAAAACGATCGAACTCACCCGGCGCGCGCAGGGGCTCGGTGCCGACGCGGCCCTGGTCGTGGCGCCGTACTATGTGCGTCCCACCCAGGACGGTCTGCTCCGCCATTACACCGAGGTCGCCGACAACGGCGGCATGCCGGTTCTGCTCTACAACGTTCCCGGCCGCACCGGTTGCGATATCAAGCCGGAGACGACGGCAAAGCTCGCCCTGCACGAGCGCATCGTCGGCATCAAGGAAGCCGTCGGCGACAGTGAACGCATCGCCGCCCTGGTCCAGCTCAGGGGCCCGGGGTTCATCTTTCTCTCCGGCGACGATCCGACCGGCATGGAGGCGATGTTGGCCGGCGCCGAAGGGGTGATCTCGGTCGCGGCCAATGTGGCGCCGTTGCCGTTCCGCGCGCTCTGCGATGCGGCCCGTGCCGGCGATCGCGGGCATGCGCAAACTTTGCACGCGGCGCTTGCGCCGCTGTTCGACCTGCTCGGTGTCGAGCCGAATCCGATCCCGCTCAAGTGGAGCCTTGCGCACCTCGGCTTCGGCACGAGCGACCTGCGCCTGCCGCTGACGACGCTGTCCTCGGTGCACCACGAGCGCGCGGGGCAGGTGCTCGATGCCGTCGCGCAACTGGTCGCTTCGATTCAGCCGCGGCACAGCAGCGCCGCTTAAACTTGTCCCTTCTTTTGCCCAGGATGCAACTGTGACGCGCCATTCCTTCGTCCGTTTTTCCGCCCCGACGCTGATCGTTGCAGCCACTTTGCTGAGCGGTTGCGGCTGGTTCCATCGCGACCGGGTCGACTATTACAAGGGCGCCCAGGAGACCCGTCCGCTCGAAGTCCCGCCCGACCTCGACGCGCCGTCCTCGACGAGGGAGCTGGTTGTTCCGGGTTCCACGGGCGCCGCCGCGCGCACCGGGGCGGCCGCATCGGGTGTCAGCAGCGCACCGCCGAGCGTCTCGGGCGGACCCGCCGATCTGCGTGTGGCCGATACCGTCGACAATGCCTACCAGCGCGTCGGCCTTGCGCTCGATCGTGCGCAGCTCGGCAAGGTTGCGAGCAAGGACGATTCGGCGCACAGCTACGCCTACGATTTCGAAGGCGAAATCACGACCAAGCCGGCTGCGGCGGAACACCATTGGTACTCGCGCATCCTGCATCCGTTCGGCGGCAGCGACAAGGCGGAAACGCAGAAAGTCAAGGCGTCTTTGCGCGTCAACGTCAGCGAAGATGCGGGTGGTGCGCGCATCAGTGTCGTACCGGCGAGCGGCGACAAGTCGGGCGAGGCGGCCGCGCAGCGCGTGATCGCCGCTTTGCGCGAGCGTCTGTCCTAATACGCGATGTTTGAAGCGAAGCGCTGATCGTCGAAGATCAGCGCTCGAGCAGCGGCAGCTTGTCCGGCTTGCCGTCCCATTCCTTCGCGTCGGCCGGCGCATCCTTGCGGACCGTCAGCACCGGCCATGATTTCGCCAGTTCGGCATTGAGCTGGACGAAATGTTCCTGGCCCGCGGGCACGTCGTCCTCCGGAAAAATGGCATTCGCCGGGCATTCCGGCTCGCACAACGTGCAGTCGATGCATTCTTCCGGATCGATCACGAGAAAGTTCGGCCCTTCGTGGAAACAGTCCACCGGACACACTTCCACACAATCGGTGTACTTGCACTTGATGCAGTTTTCGGTAACGACGAAGGGCATAGGCTTATTGTTGGAAAACGCGGCCGGTAAGACCGCTTTTTTGATGTCAGCGATAGGAGATGGCGGCGCTGGCGCAGCAGCCGACAGCCGGATACTGGCGCTCCCTAGGGGATTCGAACCCCTGTTTAGGCCTTGAGAGGGCCCCGTCCTAGGCCTCTAGACGAAGGGAGCGGATTGGGCAAATGCCGCGAGCGCGTTAGTATATCGTTTTGATCGGCCGCAACATAGATGCCCCGGCATCCGCTGCGGCTCGCTGAATGAAAACAACAACGAATGACAGAAGCTGTCCCGTCCGCCACTAGCGCCGCCCTGCAGGTGAACTTGCGCGTCATTCCGCGCGAGCAACACACGATATCGCGGAAGAACATATCCTCGGGTGCGCTGCGCGTGCTCTACCGTCTCAACGAAGCGGGCTTCTCCGCTTTCCTGGTCGGCGGCGCCGTGCGCGATCTGCTGCTTGGCGGGCGCCCCAAGGATTTCGACGTCGCCACGAACGCGACCCCCGAAGATGTCAAGCGGCTGTTCCGCAATTGCCGCTTGATCGGACGGCGTTTCCGCCTCGCCCACGTGGTGTTCGGCAACGAGATCGTCGAGGTCGCCACGTTCCGTGGATCGAGCGACGACGGCAGTGGCGATCGCCATGTCGTCGACGGTCGCATCGTCCGTGACAACGTCTACGGTACGATCGAAGAGGACGCCGTACGGCGCGACTTCACCGTCAATGCGCTCTATTACGACATCGCCGATTTTTCGGTGCGCGACTATGTCGGCGGATTCGACGACCTCGCGCGCAGGGAGCTGCGCCTGATCGGCGACCCCGTGCAGCGTTATCGCGAAGATCCGGTGCGCATGCTGCGCGCGGTGCGACTCGCGGCCAAGCTCGAATTCACGATCGCGCCGGAAGCGCGCGTGCCTTTCGACGAACTCGGCGAGCTGCTGTTGCAGGCGCCGCCGGCGCGGCTGTTCGACGAGTCGCTGAAGATGTTCATGGCGGGAAGCGGCCTCAAGAGTTTCCGTGCGCTCGACGCATCGGGACTGCTGGCCGATGTCTATCCGCTGACTGCGCGCGCGCTTGCGTTCCGCGGTGGCGGCGCATTCCGCGCCATGATCGAGCAGGGCATGGCGAACACCGATGCGCGCATCGCCGAAGGCAAGCCGGTAACGCCCGCCTTCCTGTTCGCCATCCTGCTCTGGGGGCCGGTGCGGGCGCAGGTCGAGAAGGAGTTGGCTCGCGGCACCGACATGGCTTTGGCGTGGACGCGCATCGGTCATCTGGTGATGACCGAGCAATCCAAACACGTGGCCATACCGCGGCGTTTCGGCATCGCCATACAAGAAATCTGGTCGCTGCAGCCGCGCTTCGAGTTTAGGCAAAAGAAGCGCGTTTTCCGCCTGCTGGCGCATCCCCGTTTCCGCGCCGCCTACGATTTTCTCCTGCTCCGCGCAGGCGAAAGCGCCGAGATTGCCGCGCTCGGTCAATGGTGGACCCAGGCGCAGGGCTGGTCGCATGACGAATTGGCGGCAAATTTGAACGCGATGCCGCCTGCGCCGCCGGAGTCCGTTGCTGCCAACGAGGCCGACGCCGAGCCTGTCGATACTCCGAAGAAGCGCCCGCGCCGCCGCCGCAGACGCTCATCCGGCGCCGCGTCGACCACGGCGGAATAAGTCGGGAATCGATGGTCGCCGCCTATATCGGCCTCGGCAGCAACCTCGCGGCGCCGGGCGAGCAAGTGGAGCGTGCGCTGCATGAACTGGATGCGCTGCAGAAGACGCGGCTGGCAGCGCGTTCGCGCCTCTACCGCACCGCACCCTGGGGAGGCATTGCTCAGCCAGATTTCATCAATGCCGTCGCGAGGCTGGAAACGTCGCTGGAAGCGCACGATCTCATGCGCGCGCTCCTCGAAATCGAGCACCGTGCCGGCCGCCAGCGCGACGGCGAGCGTAACGGTCCGCGCATTCTCGATCTCGATCTGTTGCTTTACGGCAACGCCCGTATTGCCGATACGGAGCTGCAACTGCCGCATCCGCGCCTGCACGAACGTGCTTTTGTGCTCGTGCCGTTGACCGAAATCGCGCCTGACTTGGTCGTGCCGGGACGAGGTCCGGTGCGCAATCTGCTGGCTCGGCTCGGCGCGGTCGATAGCGTAGTCCCCGTCGAAACCGCATCTTGAATTGCGGCATAGCAACACGCATTTTGGGCGATTCAGTACACTACGCGGCCCGTACCGACCGCATCGCCCATGACCGCCTATCTCAAGCCTGCGGCAGCCAAGCCGCCTGTCAGTGCACCGCGTCTGCTGGAGATGAAGGCGGCGGGAGACAAGATCGTGGTGTTGACTTGTTACGACGCCAGCTTCGCCGTGCAGTGCGATGCGGCCGGCATCGACGTCGTTCTGGTCGGAGACTCCCTCGGCAACGTCGTGCAGGGACGCGAGAGTACGCTGCCGGTGACGCTCGACGACATGATCTATCACACCGCGGCGGTGAAGCGCGGGCTCTCCACGCCGCTGCTGCTCGCCGACCTGCCGTTCATGACCTACCGCGATGTCGGCACCGCGCTGGGTTCGTCCATGCGGCTCGTCGCCGAAGGCGGGGCGGCGATGGTCAAGCTCGAGGGCGCGGAGTACGTTCTCGACGTGATTCATGCGCTTGATCAGCGCCAGGTGCCGGTGTGCGCGCACCTCGGCCTGACGCCGCAGTCGGTGCACAAGTTCGGCGGCTATCGCGTGCAGGGCAAGACCAAGTCGGCGGCGGAGCGCCTGATTGCGGATGCCCGCGCCGTCGAAGAGGCCGGGGCGAGTCTGCTTGTGCTCGAATGCGTGCCCGCGGCGCTCGCCAAAACGGTCACCGAGGAACTGCATATCCCGACGATCGGCATTGGCGCCGGCGTCGATTGCGACGGCCAGGTGCTCGTGATCTACGACATGCTCGGCATCACTCCGGGCAAGCGGCCGAAGTTTTCCAAAGATTTCCTTTCGGGCGGCGGCTCGATCCAGGACGCGATCAAGGCCTATGCGAAAGCCGTGCGCAGCGGAGCCTTCCCCGGCCCAGAGCATTCGTTCTGACGGCAATGGATACCGTCGACTCCGCAGCGGAACTGCGCAAACGTGTCGCCGACTGGCGCCGGGAAGGAGCGCGTATCGGATTCGTTCCGACCATGGGAAATCTGCACGATGGGCATTTTTCTCTGATCGACCTGTGTCGCGGAAAGGCGGATCGCGTCGTCGCCAGCGTTTTCGTCAATCCGACCCAGTTCGGGCCGAACGAGGACTATGCGCGCTATCCGCGCACCCTGGCGCAGGATCAGGCCGGGCTTGCCGTCCACGGCTGCGACCTGTTGTTCGCGCCGACGCTCGAAGAGATGTATCCGTTCGGTGTCGAAGCGACCGCGCGCGTCGAGGTGCCTGTGGTCAGCGAACCGTTGGAGGGTGCCATGCGTCCCGGGCATTTTGCCGGCGTGGCAACGGTCGTGACCAAATTGTTCAATCTCGTCCAGCCTGACGTCGCGGTGTTCGGGCGTAAGGACTATCAGCAGCTGCTGGTGATCGAACGCATGGTGGCAGATCTGCGCCTGCCCATAGAGATCGTCGGCGCGCCGATACAGCGCGAGACGAACGGACTCGCGATGAGCTCGCGCAACCAATATCTGTCCGCCGATGAGCGCGACCGGGCCGGGTTGATCTACCGCGTGCTGCAGACGATGCGCGACGCACTCCACGCGGGCAATTCGCCGGCAACAATCGAAGCCCTGGCGCAAAAGCAGTTGGCTGAAGCCGGTTTCGTGCCCGACTACGTGGTACTACGCCGCGCCGACGACTTGCGCGAACCGTCTATCGATCAACGTGACGGACTGATCGCCCTGGTTGCTGCAAGACTGGGGAAGACAAGATTGATCGACAATCTGCTCTGCTGAATCGACGGATTGTGACGAGAACCAACTTTTTTTCGGGGCGACACACAAACCTGTAGCAAAAAAGTTTTTCCTGTGGTAAAGTCGCCACCGTCATTGGGATTTTCGCAACGCGAGCTCGTTGCCCCAGTGCACGCAGGGCGCATGTTTGGTAATCGTCACTCTGACTTACAAACCCTCACTGGATTCAGTCGAGGGTTTTTTTTCGCCATTACGATCCTTGCAACTCATTGAAAAATTTGAAATCGCCTGCAAATTGTTGCTCTGCACCTAAATGACGCGAGACAATATGCGCTCGGCGGCACGCGGCTCGTTCCTACCCAGTTGAGGCTACGTCGCTGTTTGCGACGGGGCGAGTGCGGGTAGCGATTCGCGAAGATGTGGTTCTGATCGATTTTGTTGTTTATTTGCAACGGTGATGGTTATGCAGCTCAATATGCTCAAGGCGAAGATCCACCGCGCGACGGTGACCCATGCGGAACTGCACTACGAGGGTTCCTGCGCGATCGATGGGCGTTTGCTCGACATCTCCGGCATCCGTGAGTACGAGCAGATCCATATCTACAACGTCAATAACGGCGAGCGCTTTTCGACCTATGCGATCCGCGCGGATGAAGGCTCCGGCATCATTTCGATCAACGGTGCCGCAGCGCACCGCGCCGCGCCGGGCGACATCATCATCATTTGCGCTTACGGTGTGTTGAGCGAGGCCGAAGTCGCCAACTTCAAGCCGACCTTGGTCTACGTCGACCGGCAGAACAAGCTCAGCCACACGAAGCATTCGATTCCGAAGCAGGCGGCGTAGGGCGTTCGTCTTCGCTCGGTCAGCACGCCTGCCGTTCGAGCGCCCATTGCACGTGTTCGCGCACCAACGCTGACGGGTGCTCTTTTCGCGTCAGCAGCGCCGCGATGATTTCCGTGGCGCGCGGCGCATTGCCGAGTGCAACGGCGATGTTGCGCAGCCAGCATTCATGGCCGATGCGGCGGATCGCCGAGCCTTCGGTGCGCTGCAGGAATTCTTCCTCGTTCCATGCGAACAGCTCGATCAGGGAAGCGCTGTCGAGTCCGTGCCTGGCGACGAAATCGGGCTCCGCGCTTTTCTTCGCGAACTTGTTCCAGGGACAGACGAGCTGGCAATCGTCGCAGCCGTAGATGCGATTGCCGAGCAGAGGGCGAAATTCGACCGGAATGCTGTCGCGCAGTTCGATCGTCAAATACGAAATGCACCGGCGCGCGTCGAGCTGGTTCGGCGCGACGATCGCCTGCGTGGGGCAGATGTCGATGCAGCGTGTACAAGTACCGCAATGTTCGCTGGCCGGCGCGTCGACCGGCAACGGCAAATCGGTGAAGAGTTCGCCGAGGAAGAACCATGAGCCCGCGCTGCGGTTGATCAGGTTGGTGTGTTTGCCTATCCAGCCGAGACCGGCATTGCGCGCGAGCGCCTTTTCCATCACCGGCGCAGAATCGACGAAAGCGCGGTAGCCGAACGGGCCGACATCGGCGCCGATGCGATCGGCCAGTTTTTGCAGACGCGAACGCAGCAGCTTGTGATAGTCGCGGCCGAGCGCATAGCGCGAAACATAGCCCAGCCCCGCGTCGTTCAGGACTTCCCAGGCATCGCGTGCCTGCGGCGGGTTGTAGTCCATACGCACCGAAATGACGCGCAGCGTGCCGGCCTGCAGCTCGGCGGGCCGGCTGCGCTTGGTGCCATGGCGCTGCATATAGTCCATCTCGCCGTGACGGCCGGCGGCGAGCCAGTTGGCGAGGTGCGTTTCGTCCTCGCCGAGGTCGGTGGAGCTGATTCCAACCTGCTGAAACCCCAGCTCGCCGCCCCAATGCTTGATTTGCGCCGCAAGTCGGGCGTAGTCGAGTGGTCGTGACATGCGCCAAGTATAATTCTGCGATGAGCAACGAATCGCAACGCAACGCGCTCTACACCGTCGCCGGCATACGCCAACTGGAGCGCGCCGCGATCGAATCGGTCGGCATCTCAGGCTATGAGTTGATGCGCCGAGCGGGGCAGGCGGCGTTCGATCTGCTGCGCATGCGCTGGCCTTCCGCCCGCCGCATCGCCGTGTTTTGCGGCAGCGGCAATAACGGCGGCGATGGCTATGTGCTGGCGAAACTCGCGCGCGAGGCCGGCTGCGAGGTCTTCGTGACGGCGATCGGCGCGCCGCGCGCCGGCAGCGAAGCGGCGCAGGCTTGCGCGGACTGGAATGCGATCGGCGGCGAAACGCACGGAATCGAGAGCGTCGAATGGCCGCGAGCCGACGTCCACGTCGATGCGCTGTTCGGCATCGGTCTTACGCGTCCGCTCGAAGGAATTGCGCGCGAGTGCGTCGAAAAACTGAACGCCCTCGCCGCCGCCGTTCTGGCGATCGACGTGCCTTCCGGCTTGAATGCCGATACCGGTTTTGCGCCAGGACCGGTCGTGCGCGCCGATGCGACGATCACGTTCATGGCGGACAAGCGGGGATTGCATACCGGTGCGGCTGCGGACTATACGGGCGGCATCCACGTCGAGTCGTTGGGACTGTCGGCGGAACATCATACGAGAGTTCGTTGTGATGCCCGTTTGCTCGATGGCGACGAGCTCGCCACGTGGCTGCCGCGTCGCGCGCGCGATGGACACAAGGGCCGCTACGGCCACGTCCTGGCGATCGGCGGGGACGTGGGGATGGGCGGGGCGATCCGCCTTGCCGGCGAAGCGGCCTTGCGCGCCGGCGCGGGGCTGGTCAGCATCGCCACCCAGGCCGAGCACATCATGGCTTTGAACGCGGCGCGGCCGGAATTGATGGCGCATGCCATCGCCGGAACTCAGGAACTGGCGGCCCTGCTCGAACGTGCGACCGTCATTGCGATCGGTCCCGGTCTGGGCCAACGCGCTTGGGGGCATGCGCTTTGGCATACGGCGATTGCATCCGGCAAGCCGTTGGTGCTGGACGCGGACGGGTTGAATCTGCTGGCACGCGATCCGACGATGTTGCCCCAGTCGACTGTGTTGACGCCGCATCCGGGGGAGGCGGCGCGTTTGCTCGGCCTCGATACGGCTGAAATCGCGCGAGATCGTTTCGCCGCGGTTCGCGAGCTGGCGCGCAGGTACCGCGCCGTCGCCGTACTCAAGGGCGCAGGCACACTTGTCGCGAGCGCGGACGGCGACGTCGCGGTTTGCCCCTGGGGCAACCCAGGCATGGCCACGGGAGGCATGGGCGATATGTTGACCGGGGTGATCGCAGCGTTGCTCGCGCAGGGTCTGGATCCCTGGCGCGCGGCATGCGCCGGCGTGGCCTTGCATGCACGGGCAGGCGACGCTGCTTCGCATGAAGGCGAGGCCGGTTTGATTGCCGGCGATCTGTTTGCTCCGCTGCGCCGTCTCCGCAATGGGTTCCACTCGGTATGAGAGTCGATTTCGAGGCCGAACTGGACGAGGCGGGGCTTACCGCACTCGCGCGCCGCTTGGCTGCACAGCTGGGCGACGGCGGGGTGATTCATCTGCACGGCGATCTCGGTGCGGGCAAGACCACGTTCGCGCGTGCCCTGCTTGGTGCACTTGGCGTCGGCGCGCGAATCAAGAGCCCCACCTACAGCCTGATCGAGTCGTACGAGGCGGGCGGTTTGCGCATCCACCACCTCGACCTGTATCGGATCGCCGCGCCCGACGAGTTGGAATTCCTCGGCCTCTCCGATCTGGCGGTCGGCAAGTTTCTGCTGCTCGCGGAGTGGCCTGAGCACGGCAGCGGAGCGTTGCCCCCGCCCGATTTGACCGTGCACCTGACGCACTCCGGGGTAAAGCGCAGGCTGCGGCTGGAGCCGCGAACCCCGCTTGGCGAACGCTGGCTCGGCATCCTTAGTGGTCGAAACGGGGTCTGAACACAATCTCTAGTATTCGTTCAGAAAACTAACCTAGATCGCGGATTTATAAAGAAAAACTCTTGATTTTCCTCATGCGTTGCGGTTCAATCCGCGGCATGAGGGGAAAGCCGCGCCAAGCTCTGCGTCATCTGATCGTCGGCGGATTGCTGCTGGCGTCGGCGCCGTTTTCCTCGGCGGCGGAGCTCAAGGCCGCCAAGATTGCCGTCGAGTCCGACCGTACCCGCATCTTTCTCGACCTGGCCGGTCCGGTCGACTACAAGCTGTTCGAAATCGCCAATCCGGGCCGCATCGTGCTCGATATGCGCGATTCGGGACTGACAGAAAGTTTCGCCGCGCCGACCGGTAAAGGTCTGCTCAAATCCCTGCGGACCGGCGCGCAGAACAAGACCGATCTTCGCGTCGTTCTCGATCTTGCCGCCGACGTACGGCCGAAAAGCTTCCTGATGCCGCCGGAAGGCGGGCAGGGTTATCGATTGATCGTCGATCTCTACCCGAAAGGCAAGGGCGGCAAGGTCGAAGTCGTCAAAAGCGCCCGTACGCCGCCGGTGAAGACCCGCGATGTCGTCATCATGATCGACCCCGGCCACGGCGGAAACGATCCGGGGGCGATGGGCAATGCGGGCACGAGCGAGAAGAACATCACCATGCTCGTGTCGCGCGAACTCAAGCGCCAGATCGACAAGATGCCCGGCATGCGCGCTCTGCTGACGCGCGAAGGCGACTATTACGTCGGTCTGGAAGATCGCTACCACAAGGCGCGCGAAGCCAAGGCCGATCTGTTCGTCTCGATCCACGCCGACGCGTTCGTTTCGAGCGATGCGCGCGGCTCTTCGGTCTGGATGTTGTCGCCACGCGGCGCAACGAGCGAGGCGGCGCGCTTCCTTGCCGATCGAGAGAACAACGCCGACCTCGTCGGCGGGGTGAAGCTCGACAAGAAAGACAACACGCTCGCCGCCGTGCTGCTCGATCTCTCGCAGAGCTCGACGCTGGAAGCGAGCGGCGCCGTCGCACAGCAAGTGCTGCGCGCGATTGCCAAGCTCGGCCCGACGCATCGCGGTTATGTCGAAAAGGCGAACTTCGTCGTGCTGCGTTCGCCCGACGTGCCTTCCATCCTCGTCGAGACTGCATTCATCACGAATCCCGAGGAGGAGCGCCGCCTCAACAGTTCGGAGCAGCGCGAGCTGCTGGCGACGGCGATCCTCAATGGCGTGCACAACTACTTCCAGGCCGCCCCGCCGCCGGGCACGCAGTTCGCCGTCAACGCCGAGAAGAACAAGCCGGACCGCCTCGCGTCACGTAAGGCGGGAGATGCCGGCGACGATATCGACGATGGGGTTGCATTGGCGCGTGTGCCGCGTTCGTAGAGCGTTTTGACCCGGATCAAGGCGGATTGCGCGCGGGCAAGTGCGGATTGGGCGAAATTGGCGTTTTGTCATCCCCGTCTGTTTCTTTTGTTTTCCATCCTGCGTCGATTCGGGTTCGCGTTCTCGGCGGGTGTGGATTCGCTAGAATAGGGCGATGCCGCGCATCCGCCAGCTCCCGCAGGAACTCGTCAATCAGATCGCAGCGGGCGAAGTCGTCGAACGTCCTGCTTCCGTCGTCAAG
>CBJLOV010000018.1:0-35431 GCA_966424745.1 uncultured bacterium | reverse complement strand
GAGTCCTTGATTCATCTCATCGGGCGCTGCGCTCGTTCTTCCCTTGCTCGTCGTTAATGCACCCCGGATGCCGCGCTCGCAGCTTCGCCGCGAGTTCGCGAGGCCACGCCGGGGTTCGTTGAACGCACGTCCGTGTACGTACAACGAACTCGCGCGCATCCTCCGCGCAACCTTTCAGGCTTTTCCGTCATGCTCTTACCGCGGCAAACGGGGACCCAAAAATCAAAATCGTCGTGCTTTGCTACGTCGTCGTTTCAAACTCGTTCGTAGATGAAATCCCACACTCCATGACCCAGGCGTAAACCGCGTTTCTCGAAATGCGTTTCGATGCGCCAGTCGGGCCGCGGCACGCCTTGGCCGGCGCCGGCGACGTTGCGCCAGTCCGGCGCGTGGTCGAGCACCTCGAGCATGTGCTCGGCATAGTCGGCCCAGTCGGTGGCCAAATGCAAGCGGCCGCCGGGGGCGACGCGGGCGGCGAGCAGGCGGACGAAATCCGGCTGGATCAAGCGGCGTTTCTGCTGGCGCTTTTTCGGCCACGGATCGGGGAAGTAGATGCGCGCCTCCGCGAGCGAGTCCGGTGCGATCGCGTCGCGCAGGATCTCGACCGCGTCGTGGTTGTACAGGCGCACGTTCGTCACCTCGTGCGCGGCGAGTGCGTTCATCAGGCGGCCGACACCGGGGCGGTGTACTTCGATGCCGAGGAAATTCTTTTCGGGTTCGTGCAGCCCCGCGTGCAGCAGCTGCTCGCCGTTGCCGAAGCCGATTTCGAGCACGAGCGGCGCGCTGCGGCCGAATATTTGCGCGTAATCCGGTGGCGCGGCGACGGGTTCGAGGCCGAAGCGCGCCCAATGTTGCTCGAACGCGCGCTGCTGCGCCGGCGTGAAGCGGCCCTGGCGCAGGACGAAGCTGCGGATGTGGCGCTGAGGGGTACTCATGCCTGGGGCAGCAGGCTGCCGTTTTTGAGAAGTGCGGTCAAGGATGACCGCTTTGTGATTTTCGCGAGCAGGGACGATTGCACTAAAACATCCCGTCGACGGGGCTGGACGCGCTGGCGAAGCGCTTGCGCGGAATGCGTCCGGCGAGGAACGCTTCGCGGCCGGCCTCGACGGCCTTCTTCATCGCGCTCGCCATGAGCACCGGATTCTTCGCGCCGGCGATCGCGGTATTCATCAGCACGCCGTCGCAACCGAGTTCCATGGCGATCGCGGCGTCGGAGGCCGTGCCTACGCCGGCGTCGACGAGCACGGGCACCTTGGCGTTCTCGACGATCTCGAGCAGATTCCAGCGGTTCTGGATGCCGAGGCCCGAGCCGATCGGTGCGGCCAGCGGCATCACCGCGACGCAGCCGATCGCTTCGAGCGCGCGCGCGAGGATCGGGTCGTCGCTCGTGTACACCATCACGTCGAACTTGTCGGCGACAAGTTGTTCGGCCGCTTTCAGCGTCTGCACCACGTCGGGGAACAGGGTCTTCTGATCGCCGAGCACTTCGAGTTTGACCAGATTGTGCCCGTCGAGCAGCTCGCGCGCGAGCTTGCAGGTGCGCACCGCGTCCTCCGCCGTATAGCAGCCGGCCGTATTCGGCAGGATCGTGTAGCGGTCGGGCGGCAGGACGTCGAGGAGATTGGGCTGATTCTTGTCCTGCCCGATATTGGTGCGGCGGATCGCAACCGTGACGATCTCCGCGCCGGCGGCCTCGGTGGCGCGGCGCGTCTCCTCGAGGTCCTTGAACTTGCCGGTGCCGGTGAGCAGGCGTGAGCGGTAGGTCTTGCCGGCGATGACGAGCATGTCGTTTTCGGCGGCGGCGATTGGGCGGATTTGAGCGTTCATGTGTTTAGTGCGGAGAGAATTCTTCAATTTGTGGCGTATGCGCTCGGCTGCGGCTCGCCGACCGTTGCCAGGCTCGGCCTCCGGCCTCGCCAGGCAACCCCGTCTTGCGCATCCTGCGTTCGACCGGCGGGTTGACCGAGGAATGCGCTGCAACGCATTCCTCGGTCAGCCGCCACCCAACGCGTGCACGATTTCGATGCGGTCGCCGTCGTGCAGCATGCGCTCGCGATGTTGGCTTTTCGGCACGATTTCGCGATTGACCTCGACTGCAACCCGGCGGTCGGCCAGGCCTTCGGCCTCGAGCAAAGCGGCGACCGTGGTTCCAAGCGGTTTTTCGCGCGTCTCGCCGTTGAGTTGGATGGTGAGCATGCGCGCATTGTAACGCCTCGTTTCGCGCGCAAGCGATCACGAATGCAAAACAAAACGCCCGGCATGAGCGCCGGGCGTTCTGTTCGATTCCGTTCGTATTGCGCGGTCAACGATGATTGTTGCGGTCGTTGTCGTTGCGGTCCCCGCGGTTGCGCTGCTGCGGCTGTTCGCTACGCTGCTGCTGCTGAGGCGCCTGCTGCGGTTGACCCCGCGGTACTTCCATGGTGCGTTGCTGCTGCTGGGCCCGCTGCTGCATCATCTCCTGTTGCTGAGCGCGTTGTTGGATCTGCATCTGCTGGCGCTGCTGGGATTCCTGCTGCTGCAGATTGCGCTGCATGATCTCCTGCTGCTGACGTTGCTGGGATTCGCGCTGCTGCTGGGAGCGTTGCTGCATCTCCTGCTGCTGCAGATTGCGTTGCATCATTTCCTGTTGCTGCTGACGCTGCTGGGAGTCACGCTGCTGTTGCTGCTGTTGCTGTGCGCGTTCCTGTCTGTCGCGCTGCTGGCGTTGCTGTGTCTCTTGCTGCTGCAGCGCGCGCTGCTGCAAATCGATCTGGGGTGCGCGTTCGACCGGCGCGGAGCGGAATTCCGGCGCCTGCCGCTGCGTCTGCACGGAGGAGCGATTGTCCTGCTGCGCCTGACGATCGATCGTCGAGGAGCGATATTGCGGCGCATTGTCGCGCTGCATGCGTTCGGCATTGCTGTCGTTACCGCGCAAGGATCGCTGCTGCAACGCGTTGTCCGCCGCGTTCGGATTGACGTACCGGCTCGACGGCAGGCCGCGCTGTTCATTCGTCTGCGGACGCCCGTTCGGCGGCACGACCAGGCTACGCCCTTCCACCTGGTTGCCCGGCTGCTGACCACGCAGCGCCTGGTCGTTCGAGCTGCGGGCATTGTTGTCGATGGTGCGGCGATTGTCGACGCGCGCGTTGTCGTTCTGGCGATTGTTGCCGCCGACCACGCGGCTGTCGGCTTGCGTCGGGCCGCCGCGTTGCTGCTGGATCGCCGGAGCGAGCGAGCGGGCGGGTACGCCTTCGCGGGTCACGACGTTGACGTTCGGACGCATCGAGAGCGCGGCGCGCTGAGCCTGTTCGCCGTTGCCGACCACGGTCGGCGCGCTGCGCAATTGGGTCATCGACAGGGCGCGGCCGGGGTCGCGCTGCAACTGGCCTTCACGCTGCGCGAACGAAGCGATCGGCGCAGGCGGGCGCGTGGCGGCGATGATGTTGCGCGCCTGCACAGCCTGCGCAGGCGCCGCCGCGGTGCGGCTGCCGCCGTCGAAGGCAAGGCTCGCCCGCGTCGGCGCGATGGCGGCGAAGCCGGCCACGCGGGCGTTGGCGAACGTTTCGCGGTTGACGGGAACCGCCGAACCGCGCACCTCGCGCGAATTGACGAAAACGTCTCCGCGCACGGCGGTGATCGCGTTGGTGACGTTGCGGTTGGCGTAATTGACCCGGCTGTAGTCGAAGTTGCCGCGCTGATAGTTGCCGTAGAAATTGTTGATCGTGACGTTGTTGACCGTCGTGTTGTACACGTTGACGTTGGTGAAATAGTTGCGGCTCACGCGGTAGCTCGGCACGTAGACATCGCTCGGGCCGAGCGGGAACCAACCGACCGGACCGCCGACACTGAACGAGAACCGTGCGCCACCGCCGCCGCCGACGAAGGCGACGAGAGCGGGCGCGTAGTAAGGACGCGCCTGCACCGGGCCCGGGCACCAGCCCCAGCGGTTGTCGATCCAGGCCCAGCGGCCGTAGTGGAACGGTGCGAAGCCCCAGGGCGAGCTGTCGACCCAGGTCCAGCCGTAGGCGCCGACCCAGGTCCAGCGGCCGTAGCTGTAAGGCGTCCAGCCGACCGCGACCTGGCTCGGGTACCAGACGGCGCCGTAGCTGGTCGTGGTCTCCCAGGAACCATTGTTGTCCAGATCCTCGTAGCCGATGACGTCCTCGGAGACGTACTGGCGCGAGCGCGAATTGTCCCAGCGACCGTCGCGTTCGAAGCAGAAGCGGTCGAAGTCGTCGGGGCTGGGTACCGGATTACTGACGTAGTCGCGCAGTTGCGCGTCGTTGAAGCGCACCGACTGGCCTTCCTCGATGCGGAAGCGCGCGCCGGCTTCGCCGTAGGCATCGCCGCCGCCGTGGAACGCGGTCACGATCGTGCCGTTGCCGCCGGGGGCCACGTCGATGCGGTATTCGCCGACGCGGTTGATGACGAAGGCCAGCGTCGGCGTATCGACCTCGTAGGTCTGGCCGTCGTAGATGCGGCGCACGCGCAGGTTGATCGTGCCTTCGGTCAGCTCGATCTGCGCCATGTTGTCGTCGAGATTGAGGAAATGGAAACTCGATTGTTCGTTGACGCGGACCGCCGACGAGCCGATCTGCAGCTCGGCGCGTGCGCCACGGTCGGTCCAGAGTTTGTCGCCGCTGATCAGCGGGCGGTTGATCTCGGCCTGGACCCAGTTGTTCTCGCCGGCCGGCACGAAGCTGACCGCACCGCGGATCATCGACAGGCGGGCGACGCGTGTAGGCGGATCCACGGCCTGGCCGGACCCATCCTGGTTGTAAGCGGAGTCGTCGGTAGGGTAGTCCGGGGCCGGTTGGGCGAAACCCGTGCCGGCGATCAGCAGTCCGGCCAGAAGCACGGCGGCAGGTTTGTAAATGGTCATGGCGAACGCTCCTTTGCGTTACGCGAACGGTTGAGTGGGTAAGGCCAAAAATGCCGGCTTGGAAGCTGCGCGTCGGATGTTGGCGGTGCTGCGCCTGCCCCTGTCGGAATCCATGACTTTACGTGCATAGTTAAGCGCAACGAAGCTGAATGAGGACTTTCGAATTCTGCCAGGCGCGAACAGGTTTTGCAGAGGTTTATCCGGTGCTTAGCGAGACTTTCCGGGCTAACGAAAAGTCAACGCCCGCTCAGGCAAAGTCGCCCCGGCGATAAGGATATGCGCTCGCGCGTATTGCGGCGCAACCAAGTTCCGCTACCCTGTCCGGTGAATATTCAGATTCGGGGTAAGCATGAAGCGATTCGTTCTGGCTTTTGCCGCGTGGGGAGTGCTCGCCTCCGGCGTGCATGCGGCCGAGCTGCTCAACGTCTCCTACGACCCGACGCGCGAGCTGTACTCGCAGATCAACGAGAGATTCGTCGCCGACTGGAAGGCGAAGACCGGCGAGACGGTGACGATCAAGCAGTCGCACGGCGGTTCGAGCGCCCAGTCGCGCAAGATCATCGACGGGCTCGAGGCCGACGTGGCCACGCTCGGCATCGCCTCGGACATCGACGTGCTCGCCGACAAGGCCGGATTGCTGCCGGCGGATTGGCAGCGCCGCCTGCCGGGCGACTCGACGCCCTACAACTCGACGATCGTCCTGCTCGTGCGCAAGGGCAATCCGAAGGGCATCAAAGACTGGGGCGATCTGATCAAAGCCGACGTCAAGGTCATCACGCCGAATCCGAAGACCTCGGCCGGCGCGCGCTGGAACTTCCTCGCCGCCTGGGCCTATGCGCTCAAGCAGAACGGCGGCGATGAGGCCAAGGCGCGGGAGTGGATCGGGTCGCTGTACAAGAACGTGCCCGTGCTCGATACGGGCGCGCGCGGCTCGACCGTCACGTTCGCTCAGCGCGGCCTCGGCGACGTGCTGATCGCGTGGGAGAACGAAGCCTATCTGGCGATCGGCGAATTCGGCGAGAACAAGTTCGACATCGTCGTGCCGGCGACGTCGATCCTGGCTCAGCCGCCGGTGGCCGTCGTCGACAAGTACGCGAAGAAGCACGCCAACGAGAAGCTGGCCGAGGCCTATCTCAAGTTCCTGTATACGCCGGAAGCCCAGGAGATCATTGCGAAGAACCACTATCGTCCGCTCGATCCGAACGTTGCGGCGAAATATGCGTCGAGCTTTCCCAAGATCGAGTTGACCACGATCGCCCAGTTCGGCGGTTGGAAAGCCGCGCAACCGAAGTTTTTCGGCGAAGGCGGCGTGTTCGACCAGATATACGCGAAGTAGGCCGAGTGGACGCGATAGCGATCCCTACCGGTATCGGCGCTTCGTGGCGGCGGCGCGTGATGCCGGGCTTCGGCCTGACGCTCGGTTTCACCTTGACCTATCTGTCGTTGATCGTGCTGATTCCGCTTGCCGCTCTGGTCATCAACGCGGCCGGGCTCGGCGCGGGCGGCTTGTGGAAGGTGCTGCGCACCTCGCAGGTGCTCAACGCGCTCTGGCTGAGCTTCGGCGGCGCCCTGATCGCGGCAGCGGTGAACGCCGTGTTCGGCAGCGTCATCGCCTGGACTTTCGTGCGCTACGATTTTCCGGGCAAGCGGGCGCTGCAGGCGATGATCGACCTGCCGTTTGCCCTGCCCACCGCGGTCGCCGGCATCGCCCTGACCGCGCTCTATTCTGCGCCGGACGGCTGGCTCGGCGCGCCGCTCGAGGCCGTCGGCATCCAGGTCGCCTACACGCGGCTCGGCGTCGTCGTTGCGATGACTTTCATCAGTCTGCCCTTCGTCGTACGCACCCTCGAACCGGTGCTCGAGCAAATCGACCGGCAGTACGAGGAGGCCGCCGCAACCCTTGGCGCGACGCGCTGGCAGTCCGTTTCGCGCATCGTTTTCCCGGCCCTGCTGCCTGCCTTGCTGACGGGGACGGCGCTGGCGTTCGCGCGCGCCGTCGGCGAATACGGCTCGATCATCTTCATTGCCGGCAACCTGCCGAATCTCACCCAGATCGCGCCTCTGCTGATCGCGATCAACCTCGACCAGCACGAGGTCGGCGCGGCAACGGCGATCGCCGCGGCAATGCTGGCGCTCTCGTTCCTGATTCTGTTCGGCATCAATCTGCTGCAGGCCTGGGTGCGCAGGCAGGGAGGCTGAGGATGGAAACCGAGAACGCCGGCCGGGACGGACGGACATGAGCGCGGCCACAGTCGCCCGGCGCAGCTATCGCTCCGTCACCGCCGAGCCGGCGACGGTACGCTGGCTGCTGATCGGGTTCACCTTCGCCTTTCTGGTCGTGTTCCTGTTGCTGCCGTTGATCGTCGTTTTCGCCCAGGCCTTCGCGGGCGGGGTGAAAGCGTATCTGGCTGCGCTGTCCGATTCGGACTCGCTGTCCGCGATCGTGCTCACCTTGAAGACGGCGGCGATCGCGGTGCTGCTCAATACGCTGTTCGGCGTCGCCGCGGCGTGGGCGGTGGCGAAATTCGAGTTCCGCGGCAAAGATTTTCTCATCACCCTCATCGACCTGCCGTTCTCGGTCTCGCCGGTCATCTCGGGCATGGTCTTCGTCCTGCTGTTCGGCGCGCAGACCTGGCTCGGCCGCTGGCTGATCGATCACGATATCCGCGTCATCTTCGCCCAGACCGGGCTCGTGCTGGCGACGGTGTTCGTCACGTTCCCGTTCGTTGCGCGCGAGCTGATCCCGTTGATGCAGGCGCAGGGAACCGACGAGGAATACGCGGCGCTGAGCCTCGGCGCGAGCGGATGGCAGACGTTCTGGCACGTGACCCTGCCGAACATCCGCTGGGGGCTGCTCTACGGTATCCTGCTGTGCAACGCGCGCGCGATGGGGGAATTCGGCGCGGTGTCGGTCGTGTCGGGCAAGATCCGCGGCGCGAGCAACACGATGCCGCTGCATGTCGAAGTCCTGTACCAGGACAACAAGATGGTCGCGGCGTTTGCGGTCGCTTCGCTGCTCGCCCTGCTCGCCCTGCTGACGCTCGGCCTGAAGACCTTCCTCGAGTGGCGCCACGGCGACGAACTTGCGGCGCTGCGCGGCCATCGATGAAAGAGTATTTTTTACGCGGATTTACGCGGATTTACGCGGATGAACACGGATAGAGCGAGAGCGGTTTGCAGGAGGAGTGACTTTTTGTTGGCACGCTGATCATGCTTTTTTTGCGTTATCCGCGTTGATCCGCGTCAAAACTGTTTTTTGTTGAGGCATCGATGCAGATATCCATTCGCAAGTTGAGCAAGAGCTACGGCAGCGTCGCCGCGCTGAACGCGATCGATCTCGATATCGCGTCGGGGGAATTGCTCGCTCTGCTCGGCCCTTCGGGCTCGGGCAAGACGACATTGCTGCGTGCGATCGCCGGGCTCGAGCCGATCGACGGCGGTCGCATCCAGTTCGGCGACATCGATGCGACCGAGCTGTCGGTGCAGGAGCGCCGCGTCGGTTTCGTCTTCCAGCACTACGCGCTGTTCAAGCATATGAGCGTGCTCGACAACATCACGTTCGGCCTGCGCGTGCGCAAGCGCAAGTATCGGCCCGCGCGCGAAGAGATCCGCCGCCGCGGCGAGGAACTGCTCAAGCTCGTGCAACTCGGCGGCCTCGAAGCGCGCTATCCGAACCAGCTTTCCGGCGGCCAGCGCCAGCGCGTCGCGCTGGCGCGCGCGCTGGCGATCGAGCCGCGCGTTCTGTTGTTGGACGAGCCGTTCGGCGCGCTCGACGCGAAGGTGCGCAAAGAACTGCGCGTGTGGCTGCGCCAGCTTCACGACGAAACCGGCTACACGACGGTTTTCGTCACCCATGACCAGGAAGAAGCCTTGGAGCTCGCCGATCGCGTCGTGGTGATGAATGCCGGCTCGATCGAACAGGTCGACACGCCGGAAGAGATCGTCCGTCACCCGGCGACGCGCTTCGTCGCCGAGTTCATCGGGCAGGATGCGGCCGGGCCTTTCGTCGCGCCGCCCCCGCAACACACCGTGCACTCGAAGGTCGCACGCTTCGTGCGCGTGGGCTGAGGAAACGGGGCGAAGACCGATACAATGACGGCCGCTTCGCCGTCGTCCTTCGCCCATGTCCTTCGCTCATCTTCTGCTTGCCCTGGCGGTCATCGTCGTCTGGGGCACGAATTTCGTCATCATCAAACTCGGGCTCGGCGAGCTGCCGCCGCTGCTGTTCGCCACGCTGCGTTTCTTCTTTTCCTGCGTGCCGTGGCTGTTCTTCATCCGCCGTCCGGCGGTGCCTTGGCGCTTGTTGGTCGCGAACGGCGTGTTTCTCGGCTTCGGCCTCTTCGGCATTCTCTTCATCGCCATGCGCAGCAGCATCACGCCGGGCATCGCGTCGCTGGTCGTGCAGACGCAGGCGTTCTTTACGATCGGACTGTCGATGGTGTTGCTGGGGGAACGACTTCGTGCGTTCCAAGCAGCGGGATTGGCGCTGTGCGTCGGCGGACTGGTTCTGCTGTTTGTGCACGTCGACGCGGCGACGACCACGCTGGGCCTGATCCTGACCCTGGGTTGCGGCTTGTCCTGGGCGATTGCCAACATCGTGGCGAAGAAGGCCGGCAAGGTCGACATGCTCGGCTTCATGGTTTGGTCGAGCCTGTTCGCGGTACCGCCTTTGTTGCTCGCGAGCTTTGTATTCGAAGGCCCGCAGCGCATCGCCGAAGGGCTCGCTCACGCGACCTGGTTCGGCTGGGCCGCGTCGGTATGGCAGGGCGTCGCCAACACCTTGTTCGGTTACGGCGCATGGAACTGGTTGTTGGCGCGCTATCCGGCCGCGACGATCTCGCCTTTGTCCCTGCTCGTACCGATCGTCGGCATGGCGAGCGCGGCGGTCTGGTTCGGCGAGCCTTTGCCGCTGTGGAAGATCGAAGCCGGCGCGCTGGTGCTGCTCGGCCTGATGACGATCACGCTGTGGCCGCGGTTGCGCGCGCGCTTCGTTTCAGGCTGAGGGAAATGCGCGGTCGAGCCAGGCCGGAACCGGAAGATTCTTCGCACGCAGGAATTCCGGATTGAACAACTTCGCCTGATAGCGCGTTCCCGCGTCGGCGAGAATGGTGACGATCGTATGGCCTTTGCCGAGCGCACGCGCGAGCCGGATTGCGCCGGCGATATTGACGCCGCTCGATCCGCCGACGTTGAGGCCCTCTCCCGCGAGCAACGCATGCAGCAGCGGCAGCGACTCGTCGTCGGCGATCGACCAGGCGAGGTCGATCGGCGCGTCCTTGAAGTTTGCGGTGACGCGGCTGGAGCCGATGCCCTCCGTGATCGAGTCGCCTTCGGCTTTCAGTTCGCCGGTATTGACGTAGTTCGCGAGCGCTGAACCCGCCGGGTCGGCGAGCGCGATCGTCACGCCGGGCCGGTTCGATTTCAGATAGCGGCCGACACCGGCCAGGGTGCCGCCGGTGCCGGTCGAGCAGACGAAGCCGTCCACGCGGCCGCCGGTCTGGATGAAAATCTCGGGCCCCGTTGTCGCTTCATGGAAATCGCGGTTGGCGGTGTTGTCGAACTGGTTGGCGAACCACGCCGTGCCGGGCTCGCGCGCATTGATTCCCTCGGCCATGCGGCGAGCAACGTGGGCGTAGTGTCCGGGATTCGCATAGGGCACCGCGGCAACCAGATGCACTTCCGCGCCGGTCACGCGCAACGCGTCGATCTTCTCCCGGCTCTGCGTGGCCGGCATCGTGATGATCGTGCGGTAGCCGCGGCTGGCGCCGAGCAGGGCCAGGCCTATGCCGGTATTGCCTGCCGTGCCTTCGACGATCGTGCCGCCGGGACGCAGCGCGCCGCCGGACTCCGCGTCGAGCAGCAGACCGAGCGCGGTGCGGTCTTTGATCGAACCGCCGGGATTGGCGAACTCGCATTTGGCGAGGATCTCGCAACCGGTCGCGTCCGAGGCGCGGCGCAGGCGGATCAATGGAGTGTGGCCGACCGCGTCGGCGAGGTCTTTGCGGATATCCATGGGACGGGCGTATCCTCGGGTTGCCCCGTTCGCCGAAGCGCGCGGCGGGGAATGCAAGTATAAGGATTTCCCTTATTACCCGGGGTTATGACGTCCGGATTGCGCAAAAACGGCGTCATTTGGCCGTCTAAACGTCTGGACGCCCAAATAACTAACGGTTATGCTGCGTGGCGTCAATCGGGAGAAATCCATGAAATTTTCGCATGTTGCTCGTTGTTGTCGTCGCCAATCCGCCGTTGAACGTCACCGCCGATTGCGAACTTTGCCGAGTACACCGTTATGACCCTGACCCAGCTCCGCTACCTCGTCGCCATTTCCGATGCAGGCCTCAACATCACCCAGGCCGCCGACCAGGTCCATGCCACCCAGCCCGGCCTTTCCAAGCAGCTCAAGCAGCTCGAAGACGAGTTGGGCTTCCAGCTCTTCGCACGCAAGGGCAAAAGCCTTTCTGCGATCACGCCGGCCGGCCAGCAGGTGATCGACCGGGCGCGGATCATCCTCGCCGAAGCGCGCAACATCCGCGCGCTGGCGGCCAACCTGCGCGGCGACGACAAGGGCGAACTCACGATCGCCACCACGCACACGCAAGCGCGTTTCGTCCTGCCGCACGCGATCGCCACGCTCAAACAGCGTTATCCGGCGGTCAACGTGCATCTGAAGCCGCTGGGCGATGCCCAGGTCATGGGCCTGTTCGAACGCGGTCAGGCCGATCTGGCGATCATCAGTACGACCGGCGCGCAGCCGAGCGATGGGCTCTCGGTGCCGCTGTTCCGCTGGCGCCGCGCCGTGGTCGTGCCGAACGGGCACGCGCTTGCGGACTTGAAGCGCCCGCTGAAGCTTTCCGATCTCGGCGGCGAGCCGCTGGTGAGCTACGAATCCTCGTTGCGCCCGGAATCTTCGCTGCGCCGTGCATTCGCCGCGGCCGGCATCACGCCGCGCTTCTCCTGCACTTCGCGCGATGCCGATCTGATCAAGACCTACGTGCGCGCCGGCCTCGGCGTCGGTATCTTCGCCGACATGGCCTTCACCGTCGAAGACGCTCGCGATTTGCACCAGATCGACGCCGAAGGCCTGTTCCCGGAATGCACGACCTGGCTGGTCCTGCGCCGCGACCGCGTGCTACGCGCCTACGCCGGAACGTTGGCCGAACTGATCGCGCCGCAGATCGATCCACGCGACTTGCAGCGCGCACTGGCCGGCGAGGAGCCCGCGCATTGGCCCGTGCCGCCGTATTGGGGCGAGCTGCAAAAACAACTCGTGGCGCGGGCCGCATAGGCGGCCGCGGGTACCGATCGACGGTATGTGCGTGTAGGGCCCATCGGTCATTCTTCGGTCCCATTTCCTCATCGCGAGCCGGGTCATGAAATATCAGGGAAGCTGTCATTGCGGCCAGGTGGCGTTCGAAGTCGAGGGAGATCTCGGCCAAGTGACGAGCTGCAATTGCTCGATGTGCCAGCGTAAGGGCGCGCCGATGTGGTTCGTTTCGCGCGAGAACCTGCACACGCAACGCGGCGACCGCGTGCTCGCGAGTTACACTTTCAACAAACACGTCATCCAGCACAAGTTCTGTCCGACCTGCGGCATCCACCCGTTCGGCGAGGGTTCCGATCCTTCGGGCAAGGCCATGGCGGCGATCAACGTGCGCCGTCTGGAGGGCATCGACCTCGCTGCCATTCCGGTGACGCTCTTCGACGGCCGCGCGCGCTAGGGGTGGGTGCGTGCGCCTCTGGACTCTGCACCCGCGCTATCTCGATGCGCAGGGCCTGGTGGCTCTCTGGCGCGAAGCTCTGCTTGCCCGCGCGGTGTTGCGCGGCCAGACGCGCGGTTATCGCCATCATCCTCAACTCGGCCGTTTTCGAGCCCACCCGCGGCCGCGTGCCGCAATCAGCGCGTTTCTCGCCGACGTTCATGCGGAGTCACTGGCGCGAGGGTATTCATTCGACGCAAGCAAGATCGGGGCCGTGCGTACCGACCTGGTGCGCATCGCGGCGACGTCGGGTCAGCTCGACTACGAATGGCGGCATCTGTTGGGCAAACTGCGGGTGCGCAATCCCGATGTGTTCGAGCGCTGGCACAAGCTCGAAGAGCCCGAGGCGCATCCGCTGTTCAAGATCGTGCCCGGCGGGATCGAGCAATGGGAGCGCGCCTGACGCGCAACCGCTTCAATCGAAATGCAGCCCGCATTCGCGTTTGAGGCCGAAGAAGCGGGTGTCTTCCTCGCGCATGCCCTCACCGAGCGCGCGCGTCGTATGCACGTCGCCGATCGAGACGTAGCCCTGTTCCCAGAGAGGGTGATAGGGCAGGGCGTGCTGCTGCATGTACTGCCAGATATCGCGATCGCTCCAATCGATCAGCGGGTGCAGTTTCCAGCGGCCGTCGCGCACCTCGAGCACGTTTGAATTGCGCCGCGTGGTCGACTGGGAGCGACGCAGTCCGGCGATCCAGGTCCCCGCGCCGAGTTCGGCGAGTGCGCGGCGCATCGGTTCGACCTTGCGCAGCGCGTTGTATTCGGCGATGCCTTCGATGCCGTTTTCCCAGAGCTTGCCGTGGCGCGCCTCCATCCAGGCGATGCCGAGCTTGGGCCGGTACACCTTGAGATTGAGCGAGAGCTTTTCGGTGAGCTGGTCGGCGAAACGGTAGGTTTCGGGGAACAGATAGCCGGTGTCGATGAGGACGACCGGAATGTCGGCGTATTCGCGCGTGGCCAGATGCAGCAGCACGGCCGATTGCGCGCCGAAGCTGGAAGAGAGGACATGTTCGCCGGGCAGGTTTTCCAGCGCCCAGTTCAGGCGCTGATGCGCGTTGCGGCTTTCGAGCCAGGCGTTGAGTTCGACGAGTTCGGTCGGGTCCTTGGCGGCGGTTGCGATATCGGGAAGTTTCATGGCGCGCTCTCCGGCGCTATTGTCGCGGGTGTTGAAACGTTGGTTGCGGTGAGAATGGATTCTTGAACGATGCGGTTGAAAGGTTCGTCGGAAAGGCCGTTTGCCGGGCTGTCCCGTCAGGGCTGCAGCTGCAGCGTGTCGGGAATCACCTTATAGTGAACATCGGCAAGGATGCCCGCTCTCTTTAGGAAATCGCCGAATGCTTCCGCTTCGGCCCGCTCGGATGCGTAGCGCGCGAAAAGCTCGTCCAGCGTGGCGAGAATCTGCGCCTCGTCGACGTTTTCGCGATGCAGCCGGTTGAGCCGCTGGCCGCGCGCGTCGGCGCCGAGCATGAGGTTGTAGCGTCCCGGCGCCTTGCCGATCAGCGCGATTTCGCCGAGATACGGCCGCGAGCAGCCGTTCGGGCAACCGGACAGGCGCAGATGGATGTTCGTCTCGCGCAGCCCGTGCTTGTCGAGCAGCGCCTCGATCTTGCCGGTGAAGTCCGGCAGGTAGCGCTCGGCTTCGGCCATGGCGAGCGCGCAGGTCGGCAGCGCGACGCAGGCGAGGGCGTTGAGGCGCAGCTTCGTGGCCGTGCGGTAGAGATCCAGGCGATGTTCGGCCACGATCGCGTCGACCTCGGCACGGTCTTCGGCAGGTACGTTCGCAATCAGGAGGTTTTGGTTCGGCGTCAGGCGAAAGCCGAGGCCGGAACGTTTTTCCGCGTGGATCTGCGCGATTCTGCGCAGTGCGGTCAGGTGCGTCGACCCGCCGCGGTCGGCGACGCGGCCGGCTTCGATGCGCAAAGTGAGGTGCGCGCGGCCGTCCGCGCTCTCCGTCCAGCCGAAACGGTCGCCGTTGTGCTCGAAGCGGAACGGTCGGGCCGGCCGCAGCGGGGCGCCGAAACGGCGCTCGACTTCGCTCTTGAACCAATCGAACCCGCGATCGTCGATCGTGTACTTGAGCCGTGCGTGCTTGCGGTCGCTGCGGCCGCCGAAATCGCGCTGCGCCGTCACCACCGCCTCGGCGATCGCGTTGACGCGGTCGGGAGCGACGAAACCGAGTACGTCGGCGAGGCGCGGATAGGTCGCCGGCTCGCCATGCGTCGCGCCGAGGCCGCCGCCGACGGTGACGTTGTAGCCGAGCAGGACGCCGTTCTCGACGATCGCGATGAAGCCGAGATCGTTGGCGAACACGTCCACATCGTTGACCGGCGGCACGGCAAAAGCGACCTTGAACTTGCGCGGCAGGTAGACGGGCCCGTAGATCGGCTCATATTCCTCGCCGGAGCCGGCGACCTTTTCCTCGTCGAGCCAGATTTCGTAGTAGGCGCGGGTCTTCGGCTTGAGGAACTCCGACAGCAGCGCTGCGTCGGCATAGACCTGCGCGTGCAGTGCCGACTCGAGCGGGTTTGCCGCGACCATCACGTTGCGGTTGACATCGCCGCAGGCGGCGACCGTGTCGATCAGCGCAGCGTTGATCGCCTGCATCGTCGCTTTCAGCTCGCGCTTGATCACGCCATGGAACTGGAATGCCTGGCGTGTGGTGAGGCGCAGCGTGCCGTTGGCGTAGCGCGTGGCGATCGCGTCGAGCTTGAGCCACTGTTCGGGCGTGACCACGCCGCCCGGCAGGCGCGTGCGGATCATGAAGCTGTAGTCGGGCTCCAGCTTCTGCGCCCGGCGTTCCTCGCGCAGGTCGCGGTCGTCCTGCTGATAGCTGCCGTGGAACTTGATCAACTGCGTATCGTCGTCGGCGATCGCGCCGGTGACCGGGTCGGCCAGGCTTTCCAGCAGCGTGCCGCGCAGGCGCCGGCTGCGGCTCTTGATGCCCTCGACGGGAGACAGTACGGGCGTGGGCGTGGACATGTCAGTAGACGTCGCGCGCGTAACGGCGCTCCTGAGTCAGTTGCGCAAGGAACTCGCGGGCATCGTCCTCGCTCTTGCCGCCGTGCTCGATCACGATGTCGCGCAGCGCCGCATCGACATCCGCGGCCATGCGCGTCGCGTCGCCGCAGACATAGAGGTGCGCACCATTCGCGATCCATTCGTAGAGTTCCCTGCCGCGGCGGCGCAGCGAATGCTGCACGTAGATCTTCTCGGACTGATCGCGCGAGAAGGCGAGATCGAGGCGGTGCAGCGTGCCGTCCTTGAGCGCTTTCTGCCATTCGACCTGATAGAGGAAGTCGGTGCGGAAATGCGGATTGCCGAAGAACAGCCAGTTGCGTCCGGTCGCGCCGATTTCCGCACGTTCCTGCAGAAAGCCGCGGAACGGCGCGACGCCGGTGCCGGGGCCGATCATGATCACGTCGCGGGCCGGATCGGCCGGCAGGCGGAAGCGTTCGTTCTCCTCGATAAAGACCGGCACGTCGGCGTCTTCCGGAAGAGCAGCCAGAAACTGCGACGCCGCGCCGACGTGCCGGGTCCCGAACTTTTCATAATCGAGCACCGCGACGGCGAGATGGACTTCGTCGCCTACCGTCTTCTGGCTCGACGCGATCGAATACATGCGCGGTGCGAGTGGGCGCAGCGCAGCGACGAGGTCCTGCGCCGACCACGCCGCGGGAAAGGCGCGCAGCACGTCGATCAACTGGTAGTCCGCAAGCAGCGCACGGAGCGCATCCCTGCCTTCGGGCGCCAGCGCACGGTCGAGCGCGTCGTTTCTTGCACGTTTGGCCTGCTCGACGAGAAACGGCCTCGACAGCGTCGTGATCTCGCGCTTGCGCAGCAACCACTGGCGAAGCGAATGCGATTCGCCCTGCACGGCGACGACGGCCTCGCCGTCGAGCCCGAGCGCGACGAGGAGGGCGTCCACCAGCGCGGGCGGATTCGTTGCCTGCACGCCGAGCGCATCGCCCGGCTGGTAAGTCAGGCCCGAGCCTTCGAGCGAGAGCTCGATGTGGCGAATGTCCTTGGTGGCGTTGCGCGCGCTGATGCGCTGGTTGGCGAGCAATGCAGCGGCGAAGGGCTTCTCGCGCGTCCACGCGGGTACATGCGCGGTGGCGCGCAGCGGCGTGACCGTCGCCGCGCGTGGAGCCGCGGGAGCATCGGTCTTGAGCAACTCGCGCGCCTGTTCGAGCGCCTTCTTCGACCACGGCGCAGCGACGCTGGCGATGTCGAGATCGGCTTCGCCGCGTTCGAACAGACGTACCGCGCCGAGTTCGACTAAGCGTGCGTCGACCTTGGCGCCGATCGCGCAGAATTGGGGATAGCTCGAATCGCCCAGGCCGAGCACCGCGAATTTCAATTGCGGCAATTTCGGCGCGCGCTTGCCGGAGAGGAATTCGACGAAGCCGCGCGCATCGTCCGGCGGATCGCCGTCGCCCTGGGTCGAAATCACGACGTAGAGCAGGCGCTCGTTCGCCAGCTCGCGCGTGTTGTAGGCGTCCGCGCGTACGAGGCGCGCATTGAGGCCGGCGCCTTCCGCTTCGCGCGCGATGGCCTCGGCCTGGCGCTTTGCATTGCCGGTCTGGCTGCCGTAGAGCACGGTCAGGCGAGCCGCGGGATGCGCCTCGGCGGCCGGCGTCGTTTGGGCCGCGGGCAGCGGCACGGCAAGATTGCTGGCGACCGACGCCGCCAGCGGCACGTGCCGCGAAGAAGCCGCCACGCCGGCGACGTAGCCGGACAGCCAGTAGAGCGAGTCGGCGTCGAGCCCTTCGGTCAAGCGCGCGAGCAGAGCGAGCTTGTCCTCGGAAAATGGCGACAGAATGCGGTTCGGTTGGGCGGACACGTCGGCGCTCGGGTTGCGGATTTGGGCGGCTATACGTCTGAAATAGCAGACGATGTGCGGCCGATCGTAGTCCCCGCAGGCAAACACCAGAACGTACCTTTTGTTATAGGGTCATGCGCCGCGGTTATTGCCTGGGGTGATATGTGCGGCGGGGATTGGCGCGGCGCGTCTGCAGGCGAACTGTGACGCGGTCCGCGCCGCGGCGATGCGGCGCCGCCGCCGACATATCCACATCACGCGCGGGCATTTCGATTTAGCGAAGTCCTAACAGCCGTTGTGCTTCCATTCAGCAATCGCCGCCTCGATGCGGCTCCCGAATAAACAACATGCAGCGACTTATCGTGATCGGCGGAGGAGCCGCGGGCTCCGCCGTCGTGGGCGAATTCCTGCGCCGCGGCCAGCCCGGCGAGCTTGATCTCATCTGGCTCGTCGGCCGCCAGGCGCCCGGCCGCGGCGTCGCCTACTCGACGACGGCGGAACACCATCTGCTCAATGTCCGCGCCGCGAACATGGGCTTGTTCGCCGACGACGCCGGTGCGTTCATCGTTCATGCGCAGGCGCAGGGCTGGCCGGTAAAGGGCATCGATTTCGTGCCGCGCGCTTGGTACGGCGACTATCTCGAGGCCGTGCTTGCGCGGGAGATCGCCGCGGCGCGCGAACGCGGCTTCGCATTGCGCGTGCTTTCGGTCGACGCCGTGAGCGTGCGCGGCGACGATGCAAACGGTTACGTCGTCGGCACGGAGGACGGGGAGGAGTTCGATGCCGACGGCGTCGTCCTTGCGATCGGCGCGCTGCCGTCGGTGCCGCTGGCCGAAGTGACGCCGGCGGCGCGGACCAGCCACGCCTACACCGCCGATCCCTGGCACTGGCCGCTGCCGCGCAAGGCGCCGGATCGGGTCGTCGTGCTCGGCACCGGCCTGACCGCGGTCGACGCGCTGCAGAGCGCGGCGCGCCTGTGGCCGAATGCGCAGCTGACCGCGATTTCCCGGCACGGCCGCCTGCCGCGCAGCCACAACGCCGCGCCGGGGCAACCGTACGAGCACCAGGCTTCGCTGGTCGACGCGTTGCGCGCCGAACCTCGGGTGTCGCAATGGTTGCGCGAAATTCGCGCCGCGATGGAGGACGAGGACGTCGAGTGGCGTTCGGTCATCGACGGCCTGCGCCTGGAGACGCAGAATCTGTGGCGATCGCTCGATGCCGGCGAACGCGCGCGCTTCCTGCGCCATCTGCGCTGGATGTGGGAATCCGCGCGGCACCGTCTGCCGGAGCAGACCTCGAACGAGCTGGCACGTCTGCGCACGCAGGGACGCCTGAAGATTCTCGCCGCCCACATCCGTTCGATCGATACGCATGCCGCGGCGAACGGGCAGCTCGAAGTGCGCGTGCAGCCGCGGGGCGCCGAGAGCGTGCGCAGCTTCGCCGCCGACCTCGTCATCCAGGCGACGGGTTTCAACCTCGCGGTCAGTGCGACCGACCATCCCCTGATCCGTCAGATGGTGAGCGAGGGGGTGGCGCATCCCGACGAACTCGATCTCGGCTTCGCCGCCGACGCGGAAGGCCGCCTCCTACGCGCGGACGGCACTGCGTCGAACGGGCTGCGCTGCCTGGGCACCCTGCTGCGCGGATCGATCTGGGAATGCAGCGGCTTGCCGGAAATCCGCGCGCTCGCCAAAATCGTTGCGCGCGACTTGCCCGGGGAGCTGCCGAATGCCCGGAGGCCCTCGCATTCTCGCGCCGCAACGCCGCGCGCCAGCGCCTTCGTCTCGGCAATCGCCTAGCCCGGGACGGAATCAATCCTTGCCTTCCACACGGCAAGCCCGATACTCTTCGCGGCGGTCCATGCCGCCGCAAATCGCGGGCGTAGTTCAATGGTAGAACTGCAGCTTCCCAAGCTGCTAACGTGGGTTCGATTCCCATCGCCCGCTCCACTTTCGTGTCCCGAGCCCGCTGCATTCCGGCGGGCTCGGGCTTTGTGAAGATCGAAGGGCAGCGCCGAGCAGGAAGTCCGGCGCCTTTCCGAAGCTAGGGTCCGGGTACGAAAGTGATCGAGGTCGGGTAGTAGTCGCCGTTGCTCGCGTTGTAGGCGCCGCCGAACCTCGTCTGGAACGGCCCCATGTTCAGCACGACATTGTTGCTGCCGACGTTGAGCGTGACGTTGGTGAATATCTGCGCCTGCACCGGCGTGCCGGAATTGCTCGACGTCGGGTTGGGGACGCCGGGATTGGACGCCGTCGTGCGCACCGGAGCGGCGGGGCACCAATTCCGCGGATTCGAGGGATGGCTGCCTGTGGTGTTTCCTTCCAGGGACGTATTGAGCGGGTTGATCGTGCTGCTGGCATACGCCGAGCAGTTCGCCTGGGTGCTGAACGAGCTGCCGACCTGGGTGCCGTTGATGGACAAGGTATTGCCGCTGTTGAATCCGTATTCCGAATCGCTGCCGTGGCTGGTGACGATCACGATGACGCTGCCCGCGACCGTCGTCGCTCCGTTGGGTTGAGCCGGCACATCCATCGTTCCTGCAATGGAAATGGTCGTCGTCTTCGAGCCCACCACCGTGGGGGCATTCAATGCCGCGGTCACGACATCCGTCGATGCGGGTGCGGCGGCGGGTTGCGACGAGACGAAATCGAGCGCGAAGCTGAAGCCGACATAGGGCGCTTGCGCTTCGGTGATGTTAGGCGGGAAGGTCGTGAGCGGGATATTCGTACTGGGGTTGCCGTTGCCGTCCCAGCATTTTTGATAGCCCTGCGACGGCGGGAAGGTCGGATTCGAGCCGCCGGCAATGCCCACCCAGATGTCACGCGCGCCGTCCGCCAGAAACCGCGCATACGGAGCGATATTCATATACGGATAGACGTAGATCGGCGCGGCCTGGTCGTAGTAGTTGAAGGACGACATGAAGCGCGCCATCTCGACCGCATTGGGGAGATCGCCGGTCGTCGGCGGCACGCCGGGTGACATGGCCAGATACACCACCGATTCGATGCGGTCGTAGGAATCGCAGCCGCCGTAGTAGGTGACCTTTGCCTTGAGGTCCGAACCCAATTCTTGTTGCTGTGCTGCGGTCAGCTTGGTGAGCGTGTACCAGGACTGGTTGCCGCGCAGAACCACGACACCCTGCGGTGGCGAGTAGTTCGCCGGCAAGGTGCTGCTGTATATGCCGAACTGCGGCGCCTCGGCGAGAACATTGACCGTGGTCTGCGCGGTCGCGGCGACCGGCAGGCTCAACAAGACGAGACGGCCGAACAGTTTGACGCGATCCATCCATTTCCCGAATTGCATAGCTCACTCCTGTTGCGTTGGTGGACAAGGATTGAAATGCGTATTGCGGCGAAGCGTGGCGTTGGTGCGGCGAATGTCTGCGAGTCGTCGAAAAAACCGCGAGAAGTCGTATCGGCTTCCCGAGATGCCCCGGATCGTTGCATGCGGATCTCTTCGACTTCGGGGCGGAGCGAGATTCCGAAGGGACTTGTGTCCGCATCGGAGGTGATGGGGCGAGACAATTGCGCCGGGCAGTGGACGCGAGTCCTGCAACCGCTCGTTATCGATCGGTCTTCCCGGAACTCGCTGCAAGCGGAGCGACGTGAGAAGCGGCGTATGGCCCGACAGGCCGTCTTTCATTGCTGGGGCAGCGCATGCGGCATTCCTTCGAGATGACGGCAGGCGAGGTTCGAATGAAATTTAGATCGATCTAGAGGCGAAAATATCGAAATCGGGGAGCGTCCGCATCCTGCGGCGCAGCATCATATATAAAATCTTTGTTTACGCTCAAAATTTGGTTGGCGTTTCGCAGGCGGAAATTCTGCGTTCCCATGCGGGAGGGGAGGCAAGTTTTTCGCCGATACAGAGTTCGGCCGAAGCGCGTGTGAGGGGCCGCAAATTTCGAAACGCCAGCCGTTGCGCAACGGTGGTCTCACAGCCGAGCCGGACGGCTATCGATGGTTCGAGAGGTGCGATGCAGACGCGACGGGAGAGGTCGATCCGGGGACGTTCGATCGGTGGGGTCTTGGATAACCAGACTCTCCAACGTATCGACACGATTCATTCCGGCGGCATCGAACCGAGTTGCTGACCGTCGATAGGTCGACTTATCGATTGTGCCCAAACGTCGACGCGATATCAGGCGCAAAAACGAAGGATCGGAAACGGATGCCGGATGCGATCCGCTTAACCTGGCTCGACGTGCGCGGGAATCCACGAGGTTTTTCCTCGTGGATCCCGGTATCAGGGGCTCGGCCCCGAATTACGCGGCGGCGTCTTTGAGCTTCTTCAGCGGACGCACTTTGACCCGGACCGAAGCGGGCTTGGCGGCGAACCACTGCTCCTGCTTCGTGAACGGGTTGATGCCCTTGCGCTTCGGCTTGGCCGGGATAGTGGCGACGGTGACTTTCAGGAGGCCCGGCAGGGTGAACGTGCGTGCGCCGTTCTTGTTGACCGAGCCCACCACGGCGCTTTCGAGGGCCGCCAGCACGGAGCGGACGTCCTTGGCCACCACGCCGCATGCGCCGGCGATGTATTCGACAAGACCGGATTTGCTGAGGACCTGTTTGATCGGCTTGGCGGCCGTCGACTTGGAGGCGGTTTTCGGCGCAGCTTTCTTGGCGGCTTTCTTGGTGGCCATGATTTTTCCTATGGTGTCGAGTTGGATGAACAAGGGTGTTCGGTGCGACAGCGTGACTGTACGCCACGCCAAATGCAAGGCTAAGCAACAAGGGGCGCGCGGTAAAGAGGCGGTTTCGACCTGCGTTCACGACGAGCACCGGCTTGCGCGGCCATCCGGTCGGCGGCATTGGCGCTCCGATGGGCCTATCCTCCCAGCCGTCGGGATGGGCCGGCAGAGCGAAGCGCGGAGCGAACCTGATCGTCAGCAAGCCGAGTCGTCGATCATTGGCAACCTGCAAACCTGAAAGACGCAATGCGGGTATTCCAATTGAATGCCCCGGTGCTCTGCAGGTACTCGTTCGTATACCAGAACGTGCAATCGTCGGCGGGGTCGATCGTCATCGCGCTGTAGTCGCCCCAGCGGTTGAGATTCTGACCGCTCTGCGAGCCGGTGCCTTCGATGATCGAATTTTCGGCCTGCATCGTGCCGGCCGGATCGGTCGCAAGGCGCCCGGTATAGCGGATCGCCGGATGCATCGTGCCGCTGGACACACTGTAGCCGAGCGCCATGTTGCCCTGCTTGTCCATCGCGACGGAACCCATCCAGCGGTAATTGCCATCCGGCGCGTACGTCGACTGTTGGGCGACGATCGGCGTCGTGCCGGGTTGGGTGATTTCATACCATCGCACGCCGGTGTGCTGGTCTTTGCGGGTGGTGCCGGCCTTGACCGAGTGGCTGACCACCAACGACTCCTTGCTGCCGAAATTGCGGTAGGTGAGGCGGAACATAAGGCGATCGCCGAGCGAATCGAGCTGCTGGCGCGTGCCGCTCTGGGGCACGCAGGTGCCGCCGCCGCACGCCGCCGCAAACGCGGCGACGGGAATGGCCACCGGACCGGTGAGCGTCGTATTGGAGGGGTTCGCCCAGTCCACATGGAATTTCCACAAATTGAGCCGTCCCGCGGTGAAGTTCAGCAGGTAGTTCGGCGAGCCCGCGGGAGGCGCGGCGGCGCCGTCGACGTCCGCCGGCAGAACGCCCCCGTAGGACGTTGAGAGCTGGAAGCACTGTTGAGTCGCGGCGCCGCCCGAAAGCATCGCGGTACGGTCGTATGCGCACAATTTCGCGCCCGCGAACGTGTTGCCGTTGAACATGTTGAAGGTCTCGTAGTACCCGTCCGGCCATACGCCCATTTTCGGATAGTCCGGAAACGTGGTGCCGTAGCTGAAGGCGTAGCGGAAGTACGCTCCAGTGGCGTCGCCGGTCTGCGAAACGGCAATGCATTGCAGGTAAGGAGTGCTGGCGGTGCCTGCGTTGGTTACCGCGAACTGCGAGATGATCCAGCGGCCGGCCGCCTTGTCGTACACGACGACGGCGTCGCCATCGTTGTCGGTCTGGCACAGGCCTCCAAAGCCGCTCCAGAGGGTACTCGAGGCGACGGGACCGTAAACGACGCTCTTGGTCGCTTTGTCGAATACGGCGAAGCCGGTATTGACGATTTGCACGTACTGGGTCGCGCCTGCGGCGCCGTTGGTATCCGGCGGCGCGCTGTTGACGGTGAACGTGCCCTGCGGACCGGCAAATCCGTTTCCGACACCGTCGACGCCGCCGCCGAGCACGGGCGCGTAGGGGCTCGCGACCGCGGTGCTCTGCACCGCGCCGTCGATCGGGTTGCCCGGGCCGTCCAGCCACGGTAGCGGGCGTGCGGGGTGCGCACTGCCGTGCGACAAATCGTCCGGGCGCGGCATCACGCCGCGCAGAGAATGCAAAGTGTCATGCTGCACGTCGAACGAAACTTCGGCGGGACCGTTGTTCTGGGCATATGTCGCGGTGGCGCCAAGGCCCGCAAGGACTGCGAGTACCACTATCAGCGGTTTCATGGAGATGCTCCCTGACGAGAAGCCTTTGCGGCTTCAGAATGGATTTCTCCGGCCGGAGAAGATCGCCGGAGCGTCGAGATCGAACCGACTCCTCCCGAGCCATCCTTGCGCGCGGACACCTTCGTTCGGGGGCTGCGTCGGCAGGCCGGGTGCCCGCTATTCGTTCGCTTTTCGCCGTTTGTGTCGTACGAAGCATACGCCGGCGGCCCGCATTGTCATTACGCAAGGCAGCAAGGGCATCGGAATCCGACGGCTTGCATCGTCTGCAGGGATTTATTCGTTGGCGCGCCGGGATACACGCCGCCGCGGCCCAAGTCGGCGAGGCGGGCTGGACGTCGTGAAACAAAGCTTTCGCTGCGGCGGCGGGCGGCGAAGGCGGACATCGACGAGCGATGCCCCGGCGCAGGCATGCGCCGGAGCGGGTTGCCGGCCGTGGGTCCTACTTCGCCGCTTTCGCGAACGAGTCTCGCAGTGTGGCCGTGCGATTGAAAATCGGCCGTCCGGACGTATGGTCGCGGCTGTCGGCGACGAAATAGCCCAGGCGCTCGAACTGGAACGCGGCGGCCGGCACAGCGTCGGCGAGCGAGGCTTCGACGAAGCCGCGCACGACGCGGCGCGAATTCGGGTTGAGGTGATCGCGATAGGTCTTGCCGTCGGCGTCGTCGTCGGGATCGGCAACGTCGAACAGTCGCTCGTACAGGCGCACTTCGGCTTCGAGCGCATGCTTTGCGCTGACCCAATGGATCGTGCCCTTGACCTTGCGCTCGGCGCCGCTCTGGCCCGCACGCGAAGTCGGATCGAGCGTGCAGCGCAGCTCGGCCACGTTTCCATCGACATCCTTCCTTACTTCCTCGCACTTGACGATGCCGACGCCGCGCAGGCGCACTTCGCCGCCGGGCACGAGGCGGTGGAAGCCCTTCACCGGAACCTCGAGGAAATCCTCGCGCTCGATCCAGAGTTCATTCGAGAACGGCACGGCACGAGTGCCAAGTGCTTCGTTCTTCGGGTGATTGGAAAAGGTCAGCGTTTCGGCATGGCCGTCGGGCAGGTTGGTGAGGATGAGCTTGAGCGGATCGATCACGGCAAGGCGGCGCGGCGCCGCCGCATCGAGCTCTTCGCGCACGCAGGCTTCGAGCACCGAATATTCGATGGTCGACACCTGCTTGGAGACGCCCGCGCGCTCCCAGAACGCGCGGATCGCGGCGGCGGGGTAGCCGCGGCGGCGGACGCCGGCCAGGGTCGGCATGCGCGGATCGTCCCAGCCGTCGACGAGGCCGTCCTCGACGAGCGCGGCGAGTTTGCGCTTGCTCGTCACCGTATAGTCCAGGTTGCCGCGCGCGAATTCGATCTGCTGCGGCGTGCTGACCGGCATGTACAGGCCCGCGTCGGCCAGGGGTTGCACGAGCTCCGGATGATTCGGCAGGTCGACCTGGGCGAGGCACCAGTCGTAGAGCGGCCGATGGTCTTCGAACTCCAGCGTGCACAAAGAATGCGTGATGCCCTCGACGGCGTCGGAAATGCAATGTGCGTAGTCGTACATCGGATAGATCGGCCACGCGTCGCCGGTATTCTGGTGCGTGGTTTTGCGGATGCGATAGAGGGCCGGGTCGCGCAGGTTGATGTTGCCCGAGGCCATATCGATCTTCGCGCGCAGCGTCTTCGCGCCGTCCGCGAATTCGCCGGCGCGCATGCGCTGGAACAGATCGAGACTTTCTTCGACGCTGCGGTCGCGGTACGGCGAATTGCGGCCGGGTTCGGTAAGGGTGCCGCGGTATTCGCGCACTTGATCGGCCGACAGGTCGCAGACGAAGGCTTTGCCGTCGCGGATCAGCTTCAGCGCGCAGCGGTAGAACACCTCGAAATAGTCGGAGGCGTGGCGCAGAGCGTCCCATTCGAAGCCGAGCCAGCGTACGTCGGCCTTGATCGCTTCGACGAATTCGGGGTCCTCGCGGGTCGGATTGGTGTCGTCCAGGCGCAAGTGGCAGACGCCGCCGTAGTCGCCGGCGACGCCGAAGTTGAGGCAGATCGATTTGGCGTGGCCCAGATGCAGGTAGCCGTTGGGTTCGGGCGGAAAGCGCGTGACCACGCGGCCGCCGTGCTTGCCGGTTTCCTGGTCGCCGTGGATGATCTGGCGGATGAAATTATTGACGATCGGGGGATTGCTGCTCATTGGTTTTGCTGGGTGGAGGCGGCTCTGCGGCCGTTTCTCGGGCAGGGCACGGGAGTATACCGATCTGGCGCCGGAATCGGCAGGGCGGCGCCGCGGACGTTCAGCCGCTTTACCTGCCGCCCTCGAATGCGCTAGCTTGGGTGCCGATGAGAATCGTCTACCGGGCCGAGAACATCATCGACGCGAACCTCGTCAAGAACGCGCTCGCGGACGAGGGCATCGTCGCTTTCATCGGCGGGCATTACCTTACCGGGGCGGCGGGAGAACTGCCGGTCAGCGGCTTGGTCAACGTGATGGTCGCGGAAAGCGACTGGCCGCGGGCGCGGGCCATCGCGGAAAGCATCGATGCGGCGCTGGCCGAGCGCCGGGCGGATCCGGGCTGCAGTGACGACTGCGCCGTCGATACGGTCTGAGCGGTACTTCAATACGCGGCGCCGGTGTGGTGGAATGCGCCGCCCCTTCGCGCGACCAGCCTCATGAACGCCAGACCGACCCTCGTCATCGGCAACAAGAACTATTCTTCGTGGTCCCTGCGGCCCTGGCTGCTGCTGCGCCGGTTCGGCATCGCCTTCGACGAGGTCAAGCTGCCGCTCGACACGCCGGAGTTCTACGCACGCATCGTCGAATATTCGCCGGCCGGCCGCGTACCGGTGCTGGTCGATGGCGAGGTGCACGTCTGGGACTCGCTGGCGATCTGCGAATACGCGAACGAGTACTTCCTCGACGGCCGCGGCTGGCCGGCCGAGCGCGCGGCGCGCGGCTGGGCGCGCGCGATCAGTGCGGAAATGCATTCCGGCTTCGCCGCGCTGCGCACGAACATGCCGATGGACGTGCGCAAGCATGTGCCGGCGCCGGCGCTGAGCGCCGATACGGCGAAGGACATCGCCCGGATCCGCTCGCTCTGGCGCGAAGCGCGCGAACGGCACGCGGCGCAGGGGGCGTTCCTGTTCGGCGCGTTTTCGATCGCGGACGCGATGTATGCGCCCGTGGCATTGCGTTTCGTGAGCTATTCGGTCGATCTCGGCGCCGTCGAGCGCGCCTATGTCGACGCCCTGCTCGCGCTTCCGGCCATGCGCGACTGGCTGGCGGAGGCGGCAACCGAGCGGATTGCGCCCGAGCACGAAAAGACCGTGCCGTGAGCGCCGTCGCTGTGCAAGGAACGGCAGCATACCGCAGCGCCTTCCTGAAAATGCTCGCGGGTGCCGCGCTCATTTCGACCACGAGCATCTTCGTGCGCTACGCCCATGTCGCGCCGACCGTTTCGGCGTTCTACCGCCTCGCTTTCGGCGGCGCGATGCTGACCGTGCTGCTGATCCTGCGCGGTCAATGGCGCGGATTCGGTTGGCGCGACGCGTACTGGCTGGTCGTGCCGGCGCTGGCTTTCGCCGCCGACTTGATCATGTGGCATCGGAGCATCCATTACATCGGACCTGGGCTGGCCACCTTGATCGGCAATTTCCAGGTGTTCGTCATGGCGCTGGCCGGCGTCGTCTTTTATGGCGAAAAACTCGGCTGGCGGTTTGCCTGCGGGTTGGGGCTTGCGATTTTCGGATTGTGGTTGATCGTCGGGCAGGGCTGGTCCGGCTTGAGCGCGAACTATCGCCTCGGCGTGGTGCTCGGCGTGCTGACCGGCGTCGCCTATGCGGTCTACATGCTGACCCAGCGGCGTGCGCAGCTGCGACGGCCGGCGCTGACGCCGCAACTGGCGCTGTGCGGCGTGAGCCTGATCTGTGCCGGGCTGCTGGCTGCCGCGGTCACCGTCGAAGGCGAAAGTTTCGCGATTCCCGACGCGCAATCCTGGGCGGCGCTGCTGGCCCTCGCCTTCTTCGGCCAGGTCGTCGGCTGGGTGCTGATCTCGCAGGCAATGCCGGTCCTGCCGGCGTCGTTGGTCGGCCTGCTCCTCCTCCTGCAGCCGGCGCTGTCGTTCGTCCTCGACGTGATCCTGTTCGCGCGGCCGACCGCACTGGCCGACTGGATCGGCCTCGCCCTGTCGCTGCTCGGCATCTTCGTCGCCAGCCAGCGGTAGGAGCTCGATTCATCCGCGTTTGCCCGTCCTGCCGAAGGACGGAAAACGGTCGAGGACCGAACCGCGAAGAGCGCGGGGAACGCAAACAAAAGCCGAGCAGAGGGAAATGGCCGAGGGTTTGCCTTTTCTTCCGTGCGGCGCACTGCCCTGCGATTTTCGCACCGGCGGCCATCGGGTCGCCGATTGACCGGATGAACCGGGATTTTCGAGGCTCGTCCCGCCGGGGGCGCCATGGCGCGGCGGTCTTGGGAGCCGCATTCCGACGATTCGGCGATCTACCGTGTTCGCTTCGATATGGACGTCTATACGTCTTAACGTCTTGACATCCAAATAATACGTCCGTACCATGCGCCGCGTACTCATCAAGACCGGCTGAGGGACAGGCCCAGCGACGCCGGGGCAACCTTTGCAAAACTGACGGATCCGATCCGAACCGCTTTGCGATTGGTGCCAATTCCTGCGAGGTCCGCGGCGTTGATCTGCCGCGGTGGACCCCGTGAAGATGAGGCGAGCGCAAGACATCGGCGTGTCGTCTCGTTGGGGCAGGTGATGAAAGACGAGACCGAAATGAGCGCCGAACCGCAACGCCACTCCCCTGTGCAGACCGCCGCCGCTCCGGCGCCGGTGGTGCAATGGCTCGAGGGCGAACTCGCGCTGCCCCAGCCCTTCGTGCTCGAATCGGGCGCTTTTCTCAACGAAGCCAAGCTTGCCTGGCAGTGCGTCGGTCCGGCCGATGCGCCGGTCATCGTCGTGCTCGGTGGTATTTCCGCGCATCGCCGAGCGCTCGCGCGCAACGGCAAGGGCTGGTGGGAATCCCAATGCGGCGCCGGCAAGGCGCTCGATACGAACCGCTATCGCCTGCTCGGCATCGACTGGCTCGGCGGCTGCGACGCGTCGACCGGCCCGCGTTCGAGTGGCGCTGCGGATTTCCCCTCGGTCTCGACCGGCGATCAGGCGCGCGCATTGCTTCTGCTGCTGAATCGTCTCGGCGTGCGTCGCGTCCATCTCGTCGTCGGCGCGTCCTACGGCGGCAATGTTGCGCAGCAGCTCGCCGCGCTGCTCGGCGAGCGCCTGCGCCATCTCGTTCTGCTCAGTGCGGCGCACCGCGCTTCCCAGTTCGGCCTCGCTCTGCGCCACGTGCAGCGTGCGATTCTCGATCTCGGCGGCGATGCCGCGCAGGCGCTCGCGCTGGCGCGGTCGCTCGCCGTGCTCGGCTATCGCACGGCGGAGGGGGTCGAGCAGCGATTCGGCGGCGAATCACCGCGCGATCCATGCGGAGACGGCGTCGTCGGTTGGGTCGAGCATCACGGCGCCAAGTTCGTGCGCCGTTTCGATGCCGACGCCTATCGCTGTCTCGGCCGCTCGCTCGACACGCATGCGGTCGATCCGGCCGCCGTGCGCACGCCGAGCACGGTGTTCGCCGTGCGCGAGGACCTGACCGTGCCGCTGTCGCTCCTGCGCGAATACGTCGCCCGCGCCGGTGCGCCGTGCCGGCTCGTCGAAATTTCCTCGGACTACGGGCACGACGCCTTCCTCAAGGAGGAAGCAGTCGTCGGCGCGCTGTTCGAAGAGTGTCTGTCCGCTTGAAATCCGGAGAAATCACTGTGAGCCTCGTCGCCAAGAACGCTACCCGCCACGCCGCCACGATCGCCGCCCGCGCGGGCGTCGACAAAGACCCGGCGCACGGCGCCGTGATGCCGCCGCTCTACCTGTCGACGAACTACAGTTTCGAAGGCTTCGCCAAGAAGCGCGAATACGACTATTCGCGCTCCGGCAACCCTACGCGCGACGTGCTCGCCGACGCCCTGGCGGAACTCGAAGGCGGCGCCGGCGCCGTCGTCACCGCCACCGGCATGGCCGCGATCACGCTCGTCACTTCGCAGCTCGGTCCGGACGATCTGATCGTCGTGCCGCACGATTGCTATGGCGGCAGCTATCGCCTGTTCGTCAACCAGGCCAAGCGCGGCTTGTACCGCTGTTCGATCGTCGACTTCAACGACACCGTCGCGCTCGCCGCGGCGCTCGCGTGCAAGCCGAAGATCGTCTGGATCGAGACGCCGAGCAACCCGCTCCTGCGCATCGTCGACGTCGCCGCGGTCTCGCGCCTTGCGCATGAGGTCGGCGCGCTCGTCGTCGTCGACAACACGTTCCTGTCGCCGGCGCTGCAGCAGCCGATTTCGCTCGGCGCCGACGTCGTCGTGCATTCGACGACGAAGTATCTCAACGGCCACTCCGACGTCGTCGGCGGCGCCGTGGTGTGGAAGGACGCCGCGGTCGGCGAACAGCTCGCCTGGTGGTGCAATTGCCTCGGCGTGTCGGGCAGCGCGTTCGACAGTTATCTGACCCTGCGCGGCCTGCGCACGCTGCAGCCGCGCCTGCGTTCGCACCAGGAGAACGCCAGCGCCATCGCCGCGCAGCTCGACGCGCATCCGGCGGTGGAGAAGGTCTACTTCCCGGGCCTCGCTTCGCATCCGCAGCATGCGCTCGCGGCGCGCCAACAGCGCGGCTTCGGTGCGATGCTGAGTTTCGACCTGGCCGGCGGTGCCGCCGCGGTCGAGGCGTTCGTCAACGGCCTTCAGTCCTTCACGCTCGCCGAATCGCTGGGCGGCGTCGAAAGCCTCGTCGCACACCCGGCGACGATGACGCATGCGGCAATGGACGCCGACGCGCGCCGCGTGGCCGGCATCGGCGACGGCCTGTTGCGGCTTTCGGTCGGCATCGAGGCGATCGAGGATCTCGGTGCGGATATCGCCGAAGCGTTGGACCGCGCCGGGTCCGTCGTCGAAGCGCGTGCGGTAGCCAACGCGCGGTGAATCGAAGAGAAAAAGCGTTTGACGCGGATAAAAGCGGATAGAGCAAAATTTGGTCTTGCTCTATCCGCGGCGATGCTTTTTAAATCCGCTCTTATCCGCGTTAAGCGCTTTTTGAGAGCGCCTACAACAGGGTCGGCGGCGAGTGCGCCGAGATCACCTTGGCCATCGCCGCGGCGACGAAGTGGTTGCCGGCGATGAGATTGCCGTTCTCGGGCATGCCGGCCTTGCCGGCGAAGTCGCTGCATTGCCCGCCCGCTTCGCGCACGAGCAGGATGCCCGCAGCCATATCCCAGGGATACAAGCCGGTCTCGAAATAACCGTCCAGGCGCCCGGCCGCGACATAGGCGAGGTCGAGCGCGGCGGAGCCGGTGCGGCGGATGTCCTCGGCCTCGCCGAGCAGGGCGCGGGTCATATCGAGCTGGGCGCCGAGATGCCGGCGCTGGCGATAGGGGAAGCCGGTGCCTAGCAGGGCGCCGGCAAGCCCGTCGCGGCGCGTGACGCGGATGCGACGGTCGTTGAGGAAGGCGCCGTCGCCCTTGCTCGCGGTGAACATCTCGTCGCGCAGCGGATCGTAGACCACGCCGTAGACGAGGTCGCCATGGTCGCGAAAACCGATCGATACGCAGAAATGCGGAAAACCGCGCAGATAATTGTGCGTGCCGTCGAGCGGGTCGATGATCCAGACTTTGTCGGTCTTCCCCTTCTGGCCCGATTCTTCGCCGAGAAAGCCGTGGTCGGGGTAGGCCCTGCGCAGTTCCTTGATGATTTCGGCCTCGGCGAGCTTGTCGACTTCGCTGACGTAGTCGTGCCGCGACTTTTCCTCGACGGTAAGCCCCTCGACGCGGTTGAGATGGCGCAGGATGATGTTGCCGGCGGCGCGCGCGGCCTTGACCGCGACATTGACGGCGGGGCGTGGCATGGTGGAACTCCGATCGATGGCTGGTAAAGAACTCGCGTCAGGCCGGGGCCTGCGCGGGCGCGAAGGGTAGCATGGGGAGGGCCTAGGGCCTAGGGCTGAGGGCCGAAAAGCGCCGCCGGCGTTCTTGCATCGAGCATAATGACGGCTGGCAATCTCGACGTCGCTCCAGTGTCCGCGCCCTTCAACAGTCCTCAGCCCGCAGCCTTCAGCCCTTCCAGAACGCGCTTCGTCCTCGTCCGCACTTCGCATCCCGGTAACATCGGCGCCGCGGCGCGCGCGATCCGTACGATGGGCTTTACCCGGCTCGTCCTGGTCGCGCCGCACAAGTATCCGCATGCCGAGGCGACCGCGATGGCGGCCGGGGCGGACGATGTCCTCGACAAAATCGTCGTGGTGCCGACGCTCGCGGAAGCCATCGCCGATTGCAGTTTCGTGCTCGGCTGCACGGCGCGCAGACGCGGCGTGTCCCTGCCCGAGATCGCGCCGCGCGATGCGGCGGCGCGCACAAGGAGGGAGGCGGAAACGGGCGAAGTCGCCATCGTGTTCGGCAACGAGCGCACCGGCCTGGAGAACGAAGAACTGATGCGCTGCCATGTCGCCGTGCACATTCCTGCCGATCCGAGCTATTCCTCGCTCAATCTTGCCCAGGCAGTGCAGGTGCTGGCGTACGAGTTGCGCCTGGCGCAGTTGGAGGCCCAGCCGCCGGGGGACGCAGGACCGAAATCCGACCCGCCGGCCACCGCCGAGCAAATGGAATATTTCTTCGGCCACCTGTTCCAGACGCTCGAGGACATCGACTTCCACAAGGGCCGTTCGCCGGTGACGATCGAGCGTCGCCTGCGCAAGCTGTTCCAGCACGCGAATCTCGACCAGCGCGAAGTGCGCATCCTGCGCGGAATCTTCGACGACGCGCAGCGGATGGCCAAGCTGGCCAAGGAACGTAGGTAGGGGCGCTTTCGCGCGCCGCGGCGAGGCGGCGATTTCGCTGCGCGCTGCGCGCGAAAGAAACAATTCTGATCAGTGCTGCGGCGGAAAGAGGCAGCCCGATCGTGCCCGCCCTCGATTTCTTCGAGGCGCAGCGAAAGCCGGGCGCAAGAATTGCGTCCCATACGGGACGTCGCTCAGCCGCTTTCGTCGTCGGAAACGGTCGCTTCCTTCAAATGGCTGATCAGGATCTTGTCGATCCGGGCACCGTCCAGGTCGACGACTTCGAAGCGGAAGCCCGACCAGTCGAAGTGCTCGGCGCACTGCGGGATGCGACCGAACTGCGCGATCACCATGCCGGCCGCGGTGCGGTAGTCGTCTTCCGCTTCGTGCGGCAGGGTGACGATGCCGGTCAATTCGCGCAGATCGTCGATGCCGAGCGCGCCGTCGATCAGCCAGCTGCCGTCGTCGCGCCGGACGATCGGCGCGTCTTCGCCGCCGCGTACCTCGATCGCGGGCAGGGCGGCCTTGCCCACGACCGCGCCGAGCAAGTCGTTGAGCGTGACCAGGCCTTCGATGTCGCCGTATTCGTCGACGATGAAGGCCATCGGCGTCGCCGCGTCGCGCAACTCTTCGAGCAGGTCGAGCGCGCGCGCGGCGCCCGGCACATAGACCGGCTTGGCCAGGGTGCGGAAGAGATCGAATTCCGGCTTCTCGCCCTGGCGCGGCTCGAGTACGTCGATCAGGTTTTTCACCTCGAGGATGCCGAGCACGTCCTTGTCGCTGCCGCGGTAGACCGGGTAGCGCGAGTGCGAGGATTCGCGCATTACGGCGAGGTTTTCCGCCAGCGGCGCGGTCACGTCGAGCCACGCGATGCGCGGACGCGGCGTCATCATGCTGTCGACGCTGCGGTCGCCCAGGCGCAGCACGCGGTTGACCATATTGTGCTCGTCCGAATCGATCACGCCCTGTTCGGCGCCCTCGGAGACGAGCAGGCGGATCTCTTCTTCGCTGACGCGCGCGTCGCTGGCCTGGCCGACGCGGAACAGCTGCAGCAGTTTGCGCGTGATCCAGCTCAGCGAGAACGCGAACGGCAGCGCAAACCAGGTCAAGGCGCGCATCGGAATGGCGACGGCGGTCGCGAATTCCTCGGGGGCGACGAGGGCGAGGCGTTTCGGGATCAGCTCGCCGAGCAGCATGTTGACGAAGGTGATGCCGGAAATGCTCAGAGCGACGCCGATCGGCAGCGCGTATTGGGCGATGCCCGGCAGGTTCAGACCGTCGAGCCAGTGCGCGATGGCTTCGCCGATCGTCGCGCCGAGCGCGGTGCCGGTACCGATGCCGAGCAGGGTGATGAATACCTGGACGGTGGAAAGAAACTTTTCGGGCTGTTGGGCGAGATCGAGTGCGACCTGAGCGCGCCGGCTGGTCTGGGCGAGTTGCTTGAGGCGCAGTTTGCGCGAGGTCATCAGCGCCATTTCGCTCAATGCGAAGAACCCGTTGAGCACGGCGAGAAAAACGACCAGGACGACTTCGGTAATCATTCCGCGAAGGATGGGGAGTCGGCGCTCAGTGTAGCAGGCCGGGGCTCGGGGGCATGCCTCTTCGCCGCATTCCGAGACGAATCAATCGGTTGGGACAAAAGCGGTTGGGCGCAGGGCGGGTCTGGGCTAGAATGCCGGGCCGCGCGTCCAGCGTGCGGGCATCGCCGCAGCGGCGCAACGAGGCAATCCCATTTCATGAAAACCCTTTTGGTCACCGGCGGTGCCGGATTCATCGGCGGCAATTTCGTACTCGGCGCGGTCGCGGACGGCCATCGCGTCGTCAATCTCGACAAGCTTACCTACGCGGGCAATCTCGATACGCTCGCTGCGCTGAAGAACAACCCCAATCACATCTTTGTCCAGGGCGACATCGGCGATCGCGATTTCGTCGGCGCACTGCTCGCCGAGCACAAGCCCGACGCGATCGTAAACTTCGCCGCGGAATCGCACGTCGATCGTTCCATCGACGGGCCTGCGGCTTTCGTCCATACCAACGTGGTCGGCACGCTCGGCTTGCTCGAAGCGACGGTCAAACACTGGCGCGGCCAACCCGACGCGGAGAAGGCCGCTTTCCGTTTTCTGCATGTTTCCACCGACGAGGTCTACGGCTCGCTTGGTGCGGAGGGCAAATTCACCGAGACGACGGCATATGCGCCGAATTCGCCATACTCGGCGTCGAAGGCTTCGTCCGACCATCTCGTGCGCGCCTTCCACCATACCTACGGCCTGCCGACGTTGACGACGAACTGCTCGAACAACTACGGGCCCTACCAGTTTCCGGAGAAGCTGATCCCGCTGATGATCCACAAGGCGCTCGTCGGCGAAACCCTGCCGGTCTACGGCGACGGCAAGAACGTGCGCGACTGGTTGTTCGTCGGCGATCACTGCGGGGCGATCCGGCGCGTGCTCGACGCGGGCCGGCCCGGCGAGGTCTACAACGTCGGCGGCGACGCCGAGCGCGAGAACATTCATGTCGTGCGCACGATCTGCGCGCTGCTCGACGAGCGGCGGCCGTTGGCGGGCGGCGGCAGGCGCGAGTCGCTGATCGGTTTCGTCAAGGACCGCCCCGGACACGATCGCCGCTATGCGATCGA
>CBJLOV010000017.1:0-35488 GCA_966424745.1 uncultured bacterium | reverse complement strand
CAAACTCGTGCCTGCGCGGTTTTGTGGAGCCGCCGGCTTGGGTCCGAGGGATACCGCGTCGGCCGTATCGATAAGCAAAAGCCGGGGACAAACGCGCCGGATTCCCGTCTCCGGCGCGCGTACGGCGGACTCGACAGCGAGAGCCCCGAAACCCACCCGATCGTCGCCCGCCCTTCGAGTGCACTTGCCGTCGTTCGCGCGCGCGCCAAGGCACGATCGGAGAATCGGCCGGAAAAACGGGGCCGGGGTGCAGAAAGCACTCTCGCGGCCAATTTTAAGTAAAATGCCGCCATGATCCGCTTCATCCTCATCTTTCTCGGCAGCCTGCTCGCGCTGTTCGCGATCGAGCTGCTGCAGCCCGTGCAGCAGCACGTGATCATCCCGTTCACGGGTTCGCTGGCGCACGTGGCGGTGTGGATCATGCAGATCTTCGACGGCACCGTCGTCGCCCAGCTGAACAGCATTCGCAAAGGAATCGACGGCCCCGGCATCGAGATCGTCGCCGGCTGCAACGGCGTCGAGGCGGTGCTGATCCTCGTCTCGGCCGTGCTCGCGTTCCCGGCGCCCTGGAAGTACAAGCTCGCCGGCATCGGCATCGGCTTCGTCGCGATCCAGGCGCTCAATCTCGTGCGCATCATCAGCCTTTACTACCTGCTGTTGTGGAACCGGGTCTGGTTCGACTGGTTCCACCTGTATCTTTGGCAGGCGCTGATCATTCTCGATGCGCTGGTGTTCTGGCTGGTCTGGCTGCGCTGGCTGCCGCGCGATCCGGCGCCGCCTCGGGCACCTCCGCCCTCGCCGCCGCTTGCTGCGACCGCATAAGCCTTCGCCCGCGCTGCGCACTAGACTCGCGCGCACGCACGGCGCGTTGCCGCGCGCATCCACAACGGAGGCATGGATCATGACCGTAGCGAAGGTGATCGAGATCAGTTCGTCCTCGTCGAAGGGCATCGAGGATGCGGTGAAGGACGGCCTGAAACGCGCGGCGAAAACGATCAACAACATCAAGGGCGCCTGGATCAACGACATCAAGGTCGTCACCGACGACGCCGGCAAGGTTGCCGAGTGGCGAGTCAACATGCGCGTCAACTTCGTGCTTGATTAGGCTCCGCCGTCTGCGACACTGCGTCGACTCGCCGCACGCCGCAGCGAGTCGGCCGCGGCGTGTTAGCATCGTCCGATGAGCATGCCGCAGAACTCCTCGTCCGATCCGATCTATCTTGAAGCCGTCGCGCAGTTCGGCGACCTGCTCGATGAAGCCGCGGCTTGCGGCGAACCCGAACCGACCGCGATGACCTTGGCGACCGCCGACGCGGCGGGGCGCGTCTCCGCACGCATCGTTCTGCTGAAGGCGTTCGACGAACGCGGCTTCGTGTTCTACACGAACTACGAAAGCGCGAAGGCGCATCAGCTCGCCGCGCATCCCAACGCGGCCTTGTGCTTCATCTGGAAGAATCTGCGCGACGTCGTGCAGGTGCGGATCGAGGGCACGGTGGAAAAGGCCGGCGCCGACGAATCCGACGCCTATTTCGCTTCGCGTCCGCGCGACAGCCGCATCGGCGCCTGGGCGTCGAAGCAGTCGCAGACCCTGCCCGACCGCGCCGTACTCGACGCGCGCATCGCCGAAACCGAGGCCCGCTTCGCCGGCGACGTGCCGCGCCCGGCGTTCTGGGGCGGCTATCGCCTGGTCCCCGACTCGATCGAACTCTGGTTCGGCCAGCGCGCGCGCTTGCATGACCGCGTCCTTTACGAACGCGGAAATGGCATCTGGACCAAACGGCTGCTGTATCCGTGAACCAAGCCGCGTCCTGGCATATCCGCGCAGCGCGCGCCGAGGATGCGGCCAAGTGGCATGTGCTGCGACTCGCGCTGTGGCCCGATGAGGCGCCGGCGCCGGCCGACATCGCCGAAATGCTCGCGCATCCCGGGCGCCATGCCAATTTCCTGGCGTTCGACGCCGCCGGAAGCGCGATCGGTTTCGTCGAGGCGAGTTTGCGCAACGACTACGTCAATGGCTGCGAAACCTCGCCCGTCGGTTTTCTCGAAGGCTGGTATGTCGCTCCCGAATGGCGCGGCCGCGGCGTCGGCAGCGCGCTGATCGAGAGCGCGGAGACTTGGGCGCGGGCGCGCGGCTGCGCGGAATTCGCGTCCGATGCCTTGCTCGACAACACCGGAAGCCATCGCGCGCATCTTGCCTGCGGCTTCGCGGAAACCGAGCGTGTCGTCTACTTTCGCAAGCGCCTGAACGGCTAGGGCGATGCGGCTGCCCGAGCCCCGCGGTTCCGGTCCCCGACGCATCGTTTGCCTGACCGAGGAGCCGACCGAAGTTCTCTACGCGATCGGCGAGGAAGACCGCATCGTCGGCATTTCCGGGTTCACCGTGCGACCGCCGCGTGCACGCAGGGAAAAACCGAAGGTCAGCGCGTTCACGAGCGCGAAGATCGGCGAGATCCTCAAGCTCGAACCGGATTTCGTCGTCGGCTTTTCCGACATCCAGGCCGACATCGCGCGCGAACTGATCCGGGCCGGGGTCGAGGTCTGGATCAGCAATCACCGTTCGGTCGCCGGCATTCTCGACTATATCCGTCGGCTCGGCGCGCTGGTCGGTGCGGCCGCCAAGGCCGACGCGCTCGCCGGCGAAGCGGAAGCGAGGATCGCGGAGATGCAGCGCGCCGCGTCGCGCCTGCCGCGGCGTCCACGCGTCTATTTCGAGGAATGGGACGAACCGATGATCTCGGGCATCCGCTGGGTCGCCGAACTCGTGCGCATCGCCGGCGGCGACGACGCGTTTCCCGAGCTCGCGGAAAAATCCCTGGCGCGCGACCGCATCGTCGCCGATGCCGGCGAAGTCGTCCGGCGCGCACCGGACATCATCATCGGCTCGTGGTGCGGCAAGCGCTTCCGCCCCGAAAAGGTCGCGGCGCGGCCCGGCTGGGATCGGATCGCCGCCGTGCGCGACGGCGAACTGCACGAGGTAAAATCGCCGATCATTCTGCAGCCCGGCCCGGCGGCGCTGTTCGACGGGCTCGGCGCCCTGCATCGCATCATCGTCCAATGGGCAGAGAAACATTACCAACCGTCGTCCGCGCCCCGGGAAAGAAAATGAAAAAGTATACTAATCCGTCGATCGCCCTGGCGTTCGTGCTTGCATGCGGCGCCTGCTCGCACCTGCCGTTGATCGGCCATGACGACAAGGAAGCCGCCTCCGCGGACAAACCCGCTGCGCCGGCGGCTACGTCCGCCAAACCGGAACCGGCGCCGCCTGCGCCGCAACCGGCAGCGAAAAGCGCCGTCGCCGCCAATGCCGGCGCGCCATCCTCGTCCGCCAAGGCGACGGACCACCACATCGAACTCAAATACGCATTCAAGACCCGCACGGCGCCGGACCGCGTCTACGCTGCGATCACCGGGCCGGCGCGCTGGTGGGATTCGAGCCACACCTTTTCCGGCAACGCGTCGAACCTGAGCCTCGATCCGCGTGCGGGCGGCTGCTGGTGCGAACAGCTCGCCGACGGCGGCAGCGTGCAGCACATGACCGTGCTGGCGGCGATGCCCGGACGCATGCTGCGCCTTGCCGGCGGCCTCGGCCCGCTCCAATCCGGCGCCGTCAACGCGGTGATGACCTGGACGATCAAGCACGACGGCAGCGGCAGCGAGGTCGGCATGAGCTATCTCGTCGACGGCTACTTCCCCGGCGGCCTCGACGCGGTGCGCGACGATGTCGATGCGGTGCTCGAGCATCAAGTCGAGCGCTTGCGCAGCTACGTCGACGGGAAGTAGCCAAAACCATGCGTGACGCCTGCTCCGGCTCGTCGCCCTCCTCTCGGGAAAAGGCGGAACCGGGGCGAAGCGGTCGTCGCCGATTCCGGTCGGAATCGATATCCCCGGCACGAAGTGCGAACGCGATAAGCCGCGCCCCTACGGTACAATGCCGCCATGCGCATCCTGCTGCAAACCAAACCGCTGGCCGCCGAAGCGCCGCGCTACTACCAGATCCAGCTTCAGCAGGATCTGCTCGGTGGGTGGACGTTGACGCGCGAGTGGGGGCAGCAGGGAGGACGCGTGAGTCTGAAGCGCGAAGTGTTCCTCGAACGCGACGACGCGATCGCCGCTTTCGAGCACGCGCGCGATACCCAGCTCAAGCGCGGCTTCCGCCTGATGTTCAGTCAGGGCATCGACTCCCCTTATTCTTGAGAAGAAAGAAAACATTTATCCGCGGATCGACGCGGATAATCGCGGATAGCCTGGATCCCATGCATCCGCCTTCATTTGCGTTTATCTGCGGACCCAAAATTCTCTCCACATGCAAAACGATCGTTTCCTGCGCGCGCTCGCGCGCCAACCCGTCGACGCCACTCCGGTCTGGATCATGCGCCAGGCGGGGCGCTATCTGCCCGAGTACCGCGCGACGCGCGCGCGCGCCGGCAGCTTCGTCAATCTGTGCAAGACGCCCGAGCTGGCCTGCGAGGTCACCCTGCAGCCGATCGCGCGCTATGCGCTCGATGCGGCGATTTTGTTTTCCGACATCCTGACCATCCCCGATGCGATGGGCCTGGGCCTGTCGGTCGACGAGGGCGTCGGCCCGCGCCTGGCCAAGCCGGTGCGCACGCAGGGCGACATCGAGAAGCTCGGCGTACCCGACCCCGAGACCGATCTGCGCTACGTGATGGACGCGGTGCGTCTGATCCGCCGCGAGCTCGACGGCAGGGTGCCGCTGATCGGCTTCGCCGGCAGCCCGTGGACGCTCGCCTGCTACATGATCGAAGGCGAAGGTTCGGCGAGCTTCGCGCGACCGAAGGCGCTCGCGCTCGACGAGCCGGCGACGATGCATCGCCTGCTCGACGTCGCCGCGCGCGCCGTCGCCGCCTATCTCGCCGCGCAGGCCGCAGCCGGCGCGCAGGCGCTGATGGTGTTCGATACCTGGGGCGGCCTGCTCGCCCCGGCGATGTTCGAGGAATTCAGTCTGCGCTACCTGACGCAGATCGCGCAGGCGCTGAAGAACGACGCGATCGCCAAGAACGTTCCGCTGATCCTGTTCTCGAAAGGCGCGAACAGCCACCTCGAAGCGCTTGCCGACACCGGCTGCGCGGCGCTCGGCCTCGACTGGACGATTTCACTCGACGCCGCGCGGCGCCGCGTCGGCGACCGCGTAGCGCTGCAAGGCAATCTCGATCCGGCCGTGCTGCACGCGAGCCCGGCGGCGATCCGCGCCGAAGTCGGCAAGGCGCTCGCCGACTTCGGTGCGCACCCCGGCCATGTGTTCAACCTCGGCCACGGCATTACCCCGGACGTCGATCCCGCACGCTTGGGCGTGTTGATCGACGCGGTGCACGAACTGAGCGCGCGCGCAGCGGCTTAGACCGGCGCGGGCAGCGGCATCGGCGGCGGGCTTGCCGGCTGCGCATACGCCGCTACGCCGCGCGCGATGAAGCGACGGTCGATGCCGCGCAGGATATTGCGCACCACGTCGATCGCGGGCGGCGACTCGAACACGGCGGAATGGACGCCGTCGTTCGGGTCGATGTAATCGGTGACGTCGAACTCGAACACGTTGTCCCAAACGTCCGCCGGGTCGGCGAGACCGCTGCGGCCGAGCCGGCGCGTACCGAAATGCTTCAGCCCGGCCGACATTCCGAGCACCTGGTCGAGCCCCGTGTACAGCGCCGCGATGCGATAGCACAGATTCGCCATCAGGCTGCCGTCGCTGCCCGACGCCTGGTCGCGCTGGAACAGATCGTTGTCGACGTCGGCCGCGACCATGACGAACTGATTGATCAGGCTGACCAGCTGCGGATCGTTAAGCTGCTTCGACGCCGCGACCAACGCCTCCTGAACGACGTAGTTGCCCATGCTGTGCGCGAGCACCGAGATTTTCATGCGGCAGAACTTGGCCGGATCGTCGCTGCGCGCGGCAACGCGCTGGCGCAACATCAGATAGTCGTTCAGCTCGACCAGCAGCCCGGCCAGATCGGGCGCGCTTTCGTGCGCACCCTCGCGGTCGGCAAGATAACCGGCGACATTGCCCTTCGACGGCCACGAATACAACACGAGCTGGCCGAGGTCGCCGCCCTCGATCAGGCCGCGCTTGACCGCGAGATAGTCCCTGACCGTGCCCTCCCACTCCGAGTTGTAGCCGTGCACGAAGAGACATAGATGCTTCTGCTCTTCATGCTCGGCTTCGGGCACGATCGGACATTCGCTGCCGATGTCCTTCAATTGCGCGACGAACGCCTGCCGGGTCATGCGGGTCCAGGCCGACAGCGAAACGAGTTTGGCGGGATCCGCCTCCGCAGGCGCGGTGTAGAAATTCAGGCCTGCGAGCCGCGATCCAAGCCGGTCGCCGTCGCGGTTGCGATTGCTGATCATCAGATACGGGCGCATCGACCATCCTCCTTGATTGCCGCGGCGCAGTGCCGGACATGGCCGATTATGCCTGCGCCCGTCGTCTGCGGCATGGCGCTGCGCTGCGCAAAAAAACGGCGAGGCACAGGGGTGGCCTCGCCGCGGGCTTCCTTGCCTTGCCCCTCCTTTCGCCTCACTTCACAGCGATGCGAATTCTCGAAAAACGTCGGCTACCGGCGACGCCGCCGCCGGCGAGCAACACGAACAGCAGCCACAGCAGCTCTTTGCGCAGTCCCGGCACCGACTCGATCGGCGCGATCGGCGGCAACGCGGTGAGCGCGTTCGCCACCGCCGCAGCGCTGTCCGTCGCTGAAATCGTTGCGGGCTGCGTGATCGCCGGCGCCTTCCAGGCATAGTTCGCCGGTGCGTCCGGCAGTACGCCTTCGCTCACCGTGCACAGCGCGCCTTGCGGAATATTGCCGAAACGCAGTTGTCCGCTCGCTCCGTCTCCTGCCGAAACGAGTTGAACCGCCGACGGCGCGATCCCGCTCACCGCCGCGCCCTCCAGACTGCAAGCCACGCTGATCGGAAAACTGCCGCTGTAGCCGGCCGGACCGCCGCTCACCGTCTTCGTCACGACGAGCGAACCGAACTGCTGCGTCAATGCATTCGCCACAGACGCTATGCTTCCCGCTGCACTGATCGCTGCGGGCTGCGTGATTGCCGGGGGATTCCACACGTAGCTCGCGGGCGCGGCAGGCAACGGGCCCTCACTCACCGTGCATTGCGCTCCCTGCGGAATATTGCCGAAATGCGCTTGGCCTGCGCCGCCGACGGCCGCCAGGACGTTCTGCGTCGCCGACGGAGTGATGCCGCTGACGGCGGCGCCACCCAAAGTACAGGCCACGCTGATCGGAAAGCTGCCGGCATAGCCGGCCGGGCCGCCCGTCACCGTCTTCACCACTGTGAGTCCGGATACCTGTCGCACGAGCCGGTTCGTCACGGCAGCGCTGACCGGACCGGTGATCGGACCCGGCGGCTGGGCGATCGACGGCGCACTCCACGCATAACTCGCCGGTGCGGGCGGCAATGTGCTTTCGCTCACGCTGCAGGTGCCGCCTGCCGGTATGTTGCCGAAGGTCGCCGCGCCCGGGCTATCGGTTCCTGCGCTCACCGTCTGCGTCGCCGAGGGCGTCAGCATGCCGCTGGTGTCGTTGCCGTTCGCGTCCTTGCAGGTCAGGGTGATCGCGAAGCCGCCGCTATAGCCCGGCGGGCCGCCGCTGACCGACTTGGTCACCGTCATCGTCGTCACTGTCGGCGCACTCGCGCAGACCGTGCCGTGCGGAGCCGTTGGACAAGCGGGCCCCAGCGGCGGAGAGCTGCAAAAACTGTTGAACTTCGAGGTCACCGGGTCGAAGCCGAAAGCGCATCCGGGCGGGACGTTGAGCCCGCTGCCGCCAGGGTCGCTCGGATCCGACGCGACCGGAGTTGCCGCGTTGAAGATGCCGGTCGTTCCGGCCGGCAGTGGTGAGTCCGTCGTCACGACGAACTGCACCGCCTCGGGCGAACCGTAGGCGATGGGATGGATGAACTGGATGTAGCACAAGGTCCCCGCCGCGGCTCCCGGACTGCAGTTGGAAGAGGCGTTGGCACTTAGGCTTTTGAAGGTCGTGTTCTGCGGCACGATTTCCCAGACGTAAAAAGCATCCAGATTCGGATCACCGTAGCCGATCGTGCCGGGAGTCGAATTGGTCGCGGTCAGATCGAATACGACATCCTCGCCGGGCCCGACCGGATCGGGCGTGCTTGAATTCACCGATTTGGCCAGCGACACCGATGGCGTTGCCGTCGGCGCGCTCGCGCAGACTGTGCCCTGCGGATAAGCCGGGCAGGCAGGACCGGTAGGTGGAAACCGGCAGACGCTGCCGCTGGCCGTGCAGCCCCAGCCGAGATTTGCCGGCTGGATGCTTGCATCCTGGGTCGCGGCATTGAAGACACTGCGCGTGCCGATCGGCAGCGTTGCTTCGGTGGTGACGGTGAAGCGAACGGTCCGCGAGGTGCCGGGAGGGATCGGATCGGTCACGGTGACGGTGCACAACGTGCCCGCGGCGGCACCAGAGACGCAGTCCGTCGTGGCGCCGACAATGCCCGTGAAGGTCGTGCCCGCCGGCACGACTTCGTAGAACCGGTAGCCGGCGGGCTGGTTCAAAGCGGGATTGGCGGCGTTCGCCACGGTCAGTTCGAAAACGACCAGCCGGTTGGCCCCGACCGGTATGACGGTATCCGGTTCGAGGCTTTTGCTCACGGTGACCAGCGGAGCGGGCGTGCCCAGGGCGAAGCCGAAGCCACCGCCGGCCGCCGTCTTCGGCGCATTGACTTCGATCCTGCACACGTCCGCGCTGTGCATGAGGATGCCGAAACCGTAGTTCGGAATGTTTACATTGACGGGCGAGGCGACGGTCCAGTTGCTCGTCGTGACGGTCGTCGTCGGCATCGACGCGGCGATCGCCGGAACGCTCACATCGGAAAGTTCGAGCAAGTCGAACCCCGAAGGATCGATCACCTTGCCCGAGCAATCGCGGAAGGTGATCGTCGCCGATTCCCGATTGTCCAAGTCCTCGAATTCGAGCAGCGTTCCCGCCGGCAGCGGCGTCGCCACGGCGAGTTCGACGTCGCCGTTGTTGATCTGCACCTCGCCGACGCCGCCGACCGGCAGGTCCGTTCCCGGCGGAGGCGAGCTTGCGATGCCGTAACAGACCGCCCACAACCGCGTGCCCGGCTGCAGGTTGGTGACCGTGAACGTTTGTCCGTAGAGGCTGCCGACCATGACGGTTCCGTCCGCGGACGTCGTCCCCGAGTTGAAGCAGCTCGCAGCCTTGGGATTCGCCTGGAACGGAAGCTCGGACCACCTCCAGCCGGCGAAATAGTGATTGCCGGCAGTCATCGGAACCGTGGCGGCCTGAGTCGGCACGACGGCCAGACAGGCAATGGCCGAGAGGGCGGATGCGATCCTCGCCGTCCAGCGCGAGGTTGGTTTCTCGAACATGAAATCCCCTTGGTGATACGTGGTTGATGAAAATCCTGCACCGCATCGATTTGCGACGCAGTTCGCACTTCGATATATTCGGAAAACCGTCGGCGATCCGGGCATGGGTTCGGCCCGACGGCCAGACAGGGGCTTTCCCGCAGTTCGGACGGATCTCACAAGAGGCGCCATGCCTCGTCCGCGCGCTTTCTCGCGCGCGACCGTTCACTCGAGGGAAGTGGTCCCCAGCGGCGACTCGGATGCGAAGCCGCCGCATGGGGTGTTGCGGAAGGGAAGCCGACCAGTGCCGCACTGGTCGCATCCTCTGCGAAGAGGTTAGCGCCGATGTCGCGGATCAAGGGGGACGGCTATCGCCGCGCACCGTCCGTCTCCAGGCGAGTTTTGGCGCGGCTCGGCGGAGCAGACCGGTTGAGCGTGCGCGCATGAACGGAAGCGAAGATCCATCGAACGAAGTCTTGTTGTCCCGGCTGCGGGAGACCTTGGAAGAGGCGACGAAAAACCCGTCGCACAGCCTTGCCACGATGACGGCCGCGTCTTATCGCAGTCTGTTGCGCGTGGCGCACGCCCAGCGCGGTGCGCACGCGAAGTGCCCCACCCTGTCGACGACCACGCTCGTCCACGAGACCTACCTCAAGCTGCACCGCTCGGCGGACCTCCAGGTTGCCGACACAGGCCACTTTCATTCGCTCGCCGCACGTGCCATGCGTTTCGTGCTGACCGACCGCGCCCGCGAAAAACTGGCGCAGAAACGCGGCGGCGACGCCGTGTTCGAGCCCATCGACGACCATCTCGATCTGGGTACAGACGCGCATCATGCCGAGCAGGTCGTCGAGCTCGACGATGCCCTCGAACGGCTCGAACAGGTGTTCCCGCGCATGGCACAAGTCGTGTCGCTGCGGTTCTACGCGGGACTGAGCGACGCGGAGATCGGCGCCGCGCTCGGCATCGACGAGCGCACGGTGCGGCGCGACTGGATCAAGGCCCGCGGCTGGATGCTCGGTCAGTTGCGCAACGACCGCCCGGCTTCGCATTGAATCCGTCGATCTCGGTGGCGGCCCGCGACGCAAAAGCGCACCGGAATCCGGTCGTCCATTCACCGCTTCGCATTCCCGCACCGAAGCCCACAGACCATGCCGGCCGCGATGTCGAACCCTGATTGGCGGTCCATCGAAGAGCATCTGGATGCCCTGCTCGACCTGCCCGAACAGGAACGCGAAGCGCGATTGAATGCGATCGGGAAGGAAGCGCCCGCGGACGCGTTCGCGCTGCGCGATTGGCTGGCGAACATCGAACGAGCAAGGCTCGATCCGCTGACTCACACTCACGACGATCAACGCGTCGGGCCATGGCGTGCGCTGCGGCGCATCGGCCGCGGCGGCATGGGCGACGTCTGGCTGGGCGAGCGCGCCGATGGTTCCTACGAACAGCGCGTCGCAATCAAATTCCTGTTCGGCGACAGTCCGCTGCTGCGCGCCCGGCTGGATACCGAACGCCGCCTCCTCGCCCAGTTGCAGCATCCCGGCATCACCCGCCTGATCGACGGCGGCGTGACCGCGTACGGCCAGCCTTATCTCGTCACCGAATATATCGACGGCCAGGCCCTGGACCGGTGGTGCCGGACGAACACATCCGACTTCGCCGCGCGCATCGGCCTCTTTCGCCAGGTCTGCGCCGCCGTCGCCCATGCCCACGATCAACTGATCGTCCACCGCGATATCAAGCCGAACAATATCCTCATCGACGGCGAGCGCCGGACGCACCTCCTCGACTTCGGCATCGCGCGCCTGCTCGACGACGAAGGCCAAGGCGACACCGTCAACGCGCTGACGCCGGACTACGCCGCACCCGAGCAAGTCAAAGGCGGGTCGATCGGCGTGCGCACCGACGTCTATGCCCTCGGCGCCCTGCTCTATTTTCTGATTGCGGGAAGGCCGCCGCTGGATCTGCGCGGCGCTCCGCTCTCTGCGTGTGTGCAGCGCATCTGCGAAGAAGCGCCGACGCCGCCGAGCATAACCGGATCCGCGCTGCCGCTGCCGCGCCCGCTGGCCGGCGACCTCGACGCGATCGTCCTCAAAGCGCTGGCGAAGTCGCCGCGGGACCGCTACCCCACGGTCGACCGCCTGCTGAACGATCTCGACCGCGCGTTATGCCATCGCCCCGTCGACGCGCGCCGCCACGACGGCGTGCTTTACCGCGCGCGCCGCTATCTGCGCCGGCATGCGCTCGCGCTGGGCGTCGGCACGGCCGTCGCGCTGATTCTCGTCGCCGGCCTGGTCGTCGCCGTGTGGCAGGCGCTCAACGCGGCCGAGCAGGCGCGCATCGCCGAGGCCGAACGCAACGAAGCGCAGGTGCAGCGCGACCGTGCACGCGAAGAGGCCCTGCGCAACGATCAAGTTCACGACTTTCTCGTCTCGCTGCTCGGCGGTGCTGCTCCCGACAACCATGCCCTGAAGGTCGGCGAGCTGCTCGCTCTCGCCGGCAAGCGCGTGCTCGAAAGTCCGAGGCGCAGCGCCGACCAGCGCGGGGCGCTGATCGCCACGCTCATCGAAGTGTATTCCCGGCGCAATGATCCCGGCGGAATCGAAGCTCTCCTGCAACCGCTGCTGACGGCGCCGGGGCAGGAGCTGTCCGCCGACTCCGAAGCAGACCTGGCGTGCAAGCTCGGCAGTGCCAAGCTCGCGCTCGGCAGGAACGACGAGGCGGCGAGCTGGATCGATCGCGGACTGGAGAAACTCGCTTCGTCTGCACGCAGCGGCGGCGATGCGCATGCCTATTGCATGAACAGCCGCGCCAATTGGAATTTGGTGACGGGCAACGACGACGAGGCACTGTCTCAGTATCGACGCGCCATTGCGGAAGCCGATCCGCACGGCAACCGCAACGACGCATTCGTGGCCAAGATGCACGGCGACTACGCATTGGCGCTCGCTCGCACCGGCAGCCCGGGCGAGGCGAAGACGCAGTACCTGCTCGCCCTGGATATGTATCGGCAGGACGGCCGTGCCGACAGCAGCGACGCGACCAGCCTGCTGGCCATGTTGTCCGCCTGCGAGAATCAGCTCGGCATGCTGGCCAAGGCGCTGGAAGACAATGCGCGAGCGATCGAGCAGGAGCTCGAAACGACCGGACCGACCTCCAACATCGCTCTCGAACTGGGCGTTCGCGCCGCGCTGTTGCTCGATGCCGGGCGTCCGCGCGACGCACTCGACGCGATCGAACGCGCACGCACGATGGTCGAGGAGCGCTCGCCCGCCGAGGTGGTCCAATATGCGCCGCAGCTGGCCATGCGACGCGCCCGCGCCTACGCTGCTCTGGGCGCGACGGCGCGAGCGGAAAGAGAGTTCGACGAGGCCGAGAAACTATTCGACCGCTCGGGCTGGCCGCGCAACAGCATCTTCCGCACGAGCCTGCGTCTGTACCGGGCAGAAGCAGAAATGGCCAAGCCGGCCGGGCCTGCGGCAGCGCGCGCTGCACTCGCTCAGATGGCCTTGCTGGAACCCGAAATACTCGCCAACCCCTCGGCGAAGAGAGTGCAGCTGCCGCGACTGCGGATGCTGCAGGCGCAGGCCGCGCTGCGTACGCAGGACCTGCGGACGGCCGCGAGCAAAGCGGGCGAAGCAAGGGCTCTGTACCAATCGTTCTCCGCCGCCGCGGGATGGCAGCTTTCGGTGTGCGATGCGATCATCGCCCAGACGCGGCTCGCAATGGGCGAAAAGCAGACCGGTCTCGCTCTGCTTCGGGACGCGCTGTCGAGAATGAAAACTTCGCTCGGCCCCGATCATCCGCGCGTCGCCCAGTGGCAGGCGCTGGTGGACGCCGAACTGTCGAACGCCGCGGAGCCCTGACAATCTTCCGCGACGAGGCGCGCCGACGCGCGGCTAGAGCTCCGCCAAGGCGGAACGCAACGCGTCCCCGGTGATCGGCTTGCGCAGAAACGCGTCCATGCCCGCGTCGAGGCACTGTGCTTCCTCGTTGCCGTTGGAGCGGGCGCTGATGCCGATCAGGGGCAGGCGCGGCGCTTGCTTTCGCGCCTCCTGCGCGCGCAACGTACGCGCGAGCGCGAAACCGTCGAGACCGGGCAGATCGAGATCGAGCAGGGCCGCGTCGAACTTCGTCGTGTCCATTTCGGCCAACGCGGCGAGGCCGTTCTCGACATGGCGCACTTCGTGGCCGTCGACTTCGGCGAGGCCGGCGATCACGGCGGCGATCGTCGCATCGTCCTCGACGAGGAGGATGCGCAGACCGCGCGGGCGCCGTTCCGACGCCGGCGCCGACGCCGCGGCGATCGGCGCGGCGGCGTCCTTTGCCGTTGCCGCCGGCAGCGGCAGAACGACGCGGAAGGTACTGCCGGCGCCTTCCTTGCTGTCGAGCGCGATTTCGCCGCCCATATGGGCGACGAGTTCGCGGCAGATCGCCAGACCCAGGCCGCTGCCGCCGTATCTCCGCTGCGTGCCCTGCGCCTGCTCGAAGCGCCGGAACAAGCGCGCGCGGGTCGACTCGGCGATGCCGGGGCCGGTGTCGCGCACGCGGAATTCGACGGCGCCGCCGGCCGAACGCCCGAGTTCGATCGCAACGCCGCCGCGCTCGGTGAACTTGATCGCGTTGTTGGCGAGATTGAGGACGATCTGCTTGATGCGCACCGCGTCGCCGCGCACGCGCCGCGGCGCGTCGGGCGCGATCGCGTCGGTGAAGGCGAGCCCTTTCTTCTCCGCGAGCGGACGCAGGAGCGCGGCCGCCTCCGCGACGAGCGCGTGCAGATCGACCGGCGCGTCCTCGAGTTCGAGCCGGCCCGCTTCGATGCGGGCGAGATCGAGCGAATCGTTGACCATGCGCAGCATCATCTGTCCGGACGTCTGGATCGCTTCGGCGTAGCCGCGCTGCTTCGCATCGAGCGGAGTGCGCAGGAGCAGCTCGGTCATGCCGAGCACACCGGTCATCGGCGTGCGGATTTCGTGGCCCATCGTGGCGAGAAAGTCGGTCTTCGCCGCGCTCGCCGCCTCGGCGAAGCCGCGCTGCTGCTCGGCGAGAGCGAGGGCATGGCGGCGCATCAGGCGCGCGCGATAACTGCGAAAACCCAGCCACGCGACCAGCAGCAGCGCGAGTGCGTAGCCCGCATAAGCCCAGCGCGTCGCCCACGGCGGCGCGGGCTGTTCGAACGTCAGCGGCGCGAGGTCGCTCCATGCACCGCTCGCATTCGCCGCGCGCAGTCGCAACACAAGGCGGCCGGGCGGCAGTTGCGAATACTCCTTCTCGCCGCGATTGCCGGTGTCGATCCAGTCGGCGTCGACTCCGCTCATCTTCCATTGATAGCGATTCGCCGACGGGCTCGCGTAGGAAAGTGCGACGGCGCGAACGCGCAGGTCGCGGTCGTCCCAGTCGAGCGACACCGTCCCGCCGCTGTCGCGCAAGGCGGTGTCGATTCCGTCGCGCCGGATCCGGAGGCCGTCGAGTACCAGTTCCGGGGCGATGGTGTTTTCGACGATGCGCGCGGGCGCGAAGCCGACCACGCCGCCGCCCAAGGTCCCGGCGAATACGCTGCCGTCGGGACGCACCACGAGCGGCATGCGGCTGAACTCCGCACTGGCGAGGCCGTCCTGCGTGCCGAACTGGCGCACCCCGCGGGTGCGCGGATCGAAGCGCCAGAGGCCGCGCGGGCTGCTGACCCAGACCGCGCCGGCGGCGTCGACGTGCATGCCGCCGACGGTCAATGCGGGCCAGCCCGATTTCCCGTCGACGCGTTCGATCGATTCCAGCTTGCCGGCCTGGTCGCGAAAGCGCTCGAGCGCGCCGGGAAGATGCAGCCAGAGCGTGCCGTCCGGCGCATAGGCGAAGGCCAGCACGCGCGAGGCCGGCGCGCCCGGCACGGCGGCGAAGTGCTGCACGGTCGTGTCGAAACGATCCAGACCGGCGCCGCTGGCGACGAGCAGCGCGCCGCCGCGATCGAAACCGATCTGGTCGATCTCGGCGTTGCGCAGGCCCGAGTTCGCCTCGTCGAAACGTTCGATCGCGCGCGTCGCCGGATCGATGCGGTGCATCGCGCCGCCGTAAGCGCTCGCCCAGACGGCGCCCGATTCGGCCTGCGCGAGCAGGTAGATCATGCCGGGGGCGAGCGCGTCGGTACGCTTCTTGTCCACCGGCAGGTCGCTGAACTTTCCGCTTTGCAGATCGTAGACGCGCAGGCCGCGGCCGTTGCCGACCCAAAGCTGGCCGTTGCGGTCGGGCAGCACCGACCACAGCACCTTGTCCGGCGCCGGCAGGCGCTGGTCCATGTGCTCGACCTTGCCGGTCTCCGCGTCGATGCGGTCGATGCCGCCGCTCAGGTTCACGACCCAGACCGCACCCGCGGCATCCTGCCCGAGCCCCTGCAAGCGACCGGGACCGAGGCTGGCCGGATTGACCGGATCGTTGCGGTACAGGCTGAAATTGCGCCATTGCGCCGGCAGCCGCGCGATGCCGCCCTCGAACGTGGCGAACCACAGGCCGCCTTCGTGGTCGCGCATCGCGTCGAACGCGGTATTGCCGGGAAAGCTGCCGGGCACGGCGGAATTTTCCTGATGGCTGGACACGCGCCCGTTCGCTTCCATGCGGTTGATGCCGCGACGGCCGCCCACCCAGAGATCGCCCGCGTCGTCGCGGACCACGCTGTAGGCGTACGGGTCGCTCAACTCGCGCTCGACGACCACGCTCGCCTTGAAGTCCGCGTCGATGCGCAGCAGCCCATGGCGGGAGCCGGCGAGGATGCTGCCGTCCTTGTCCTCGACGATATTGGCGACGTTGAACCTGCCGTCGTCGGCGATTGCGGCAAGATCGATGTGCCTGATCGAACCGTCGACCGCGCGCACGTCGATGCCCGCGTCCAGCCCGATCCAGAGCCGACCGCCGCGATCGAAGTACAAGGCGAGCACGTTGTCCGACGCCAACCCGCCGCTGCCGCCGGGCTGCTTGCGCAGATGGGTGATCTTGCCGGTACGCGGATCGAGGCGATCGACGCCGCCGGCGTAGCCCCCGGCCCAGATCGCTCCCGCCGCATCGCCGGCGACCGCCCAGACCTCGCCCGGCGCGAGGCTGGCCGGGTCGTTGTCGTCGTGCCGGTAATGGACGAAGCGGTCGCCTGCGCCGGGATCGAGCATGCTCAGGCCGGCATCGCCGCCGCACCAGATGCGGTTGTCGCGGTCGACATACACCGCCTGCACTTCGTTGCCGGCGAGCGAGTCCGGATCGCCCGCGTCGCGTCGCCATACGCGAAAGCCGGTGCCGTCGTAGCGCGCGAGCCCGTCGCGCGTGCCGAGCCAGATGTAGCCCTTGTGATCCTCGACGATCTTGTAGACGCGGTTGGAAGGCAATCCGTCGGCGACGCTCAGGGTATAGAAGTACGGCGTGGCCGCCAGCGGCGCATTCTTCGCCCCGGGTTTCGCAACGGCGGCGTCTTCTCCTTGCGGCGATGCTGCGGCAAGCAATGCGGCAAACAACAGATTCGCAATCATCGATCCGTTCCCCTACGGTGTCCGTGGATCATGCCAGAAACGCGGGGCCCTCCAGTAGAATCGAACGAACCCGAATCCCGTCAGCCATGCCGAACCCCAACCGTCCGCTGCGCCTGATCCTGATCGCCGTGCTCGCCCTGGTGCTGGCGGCACTGCTCTGGACGGCGATCTCGGCGCTGCGCGGCGGCATCGCCTTATGGCGGGAACTGCGCGACCTGCCGGTGTGGATGCAGTACCTCGCCGCGGGCGTGATCGCGGCGGTCCTGCTCGGCTTCGCCTGGCTCGCGATTCGTTTGCTGCGGCCGCGTCCGCGCAGGACCGTCGCAGCGAAGGCGCCGCAACGCGCCGACGTGCAGGCACGTTTGGATACGCTCGCCCGTCAGCGCGCGGACACCGAGGAACTGCAGTCCGAACTCGCCGAGCTCGATCGCCGCGCACGCAGCGAACAGCTTTACGTCGCCGTTTTCGGCGAAATCAGCGCGGGCAAGTCGAGCCTCATCCGCGCGCTGGCGAGCGGTGCCCGGCCCGACTCCGACGTACTCGGCGGCACCACGCGCACGGTCGCACACTACCCGGCGCACATCGGCACGGCACAGATGATCCTGGCCGACGTGCCGGGCACGCACGAGGCCGCCGGCGCGGCGCGCGAATCGATCGCCCGCGACGAAGCGCTGCGCGCGCACATCGTGCTCTATGTCTGCGCCGGCGATCTGACCCGCGACCAGGACGCCGAACTGCGCTGGCTGCGCGGCTTCGGCAAACCGCTCGTGCTCGTGCTCAACAAGGCCGACCAATTGCGCGAGGAAGAGCGGCTTGCGCTCGCCGCGATGTTGCGCCAACGCTATCGCGACGCCGCCGACGAGCAGGTCGTCGTCAGCGCGGGCGGCAGCGAAACGGTCGAACGGCGTCTCGCCGACGGGCGCAGCGAACGGGTTGCGCGCGAGCGCACGCCCGAGGTTGCCTCCCTCGTCGACGCACTCGGGCGCTACGCGACGGGCGGAGCCGCGGCGTTCGAACCCGCGCGTGAAGCGGCCGTGCTGACCCGCATCGACGCACGCGCGGCCGAACTGGAAACCGGCCTGCGCGAACGCGAAGCCGACGCGATCGTATCGAAGTACACGCGCCGCGCGGTCGTCGGCGCCCTGGCCGCGGTGATGCCGGGGAGCGACCTGGTGATTCAGGCCGTGCTGGCGACCGGACTGATCCGCGAGTTGGCCAAGCTCTACGACGTCCCCGTTCGCGACATCGACATCGATGCCTTCGTCGCCCAGGTCAAACTGACCGTGCGCACGAGCGCATCGCTCGTCCTCGCCATCGCCGGCAATGCGGCCAAGGCCTTCCCCGGCCTCGGCACACTCGGCGGCGGGGTATTGCACGCAATCGCCTACGGGCTGATTTTCGACAGCCTCGGCCGCGCGGTCGCCCGGACCTTGAAGGAACGCCACGCGCTCGACCGCGATGCGGCGGGCAGCGCATTGTCGCAACTGCTCGCCGACACGAGCGCGGAACGGCTCAAGCGCATAGCACAGTACGCGCTGCGCGGAGAGAAAGAAGATTCCTGATTCCCCTTTCTGCTGAAGAAGGCGGCGAACGCATCGTTCCACCGATGGTGCTTGTTCCCGTCACCCCGCTATCGCATAGTCCGGCCATGATTTCCGTTCGCACCCTCGCCGCCCTTGCCCTCGCCGCACCTCTCGCCGTATCCGCGGCGCCGACCGACTATCGGCTGGACCCGGTGCACACTCAGGTCACGGCCAGCGTCAGTCATCTCGGTTTTTCCCAGCCGGGCGGGCGCCTGCACGTGAAGAGCGGCTTCTTTCGTTTCGACGCCGACGACTGGAGCAGCGCCCAGGTCGAAGCGACGATCGATGCGTCTTCGATCGACTTCGGCGACGCGGCCTGGAACGACAAGCTGCGCTCGCGCGAGTTTCTCGACACGGCGCACTATGCGACGGCGCGCTTCGTTTCCGAGCGCGTGGAGAAAACCGGCGACAGGACCGGCATTGCGCACGGCAAGCTGACCCTGCTCGGCGTCACCCGGCCGCTCGATCTGGCGATCAGGTTCAACCGCATCGGCGTGCACGCCTACACCCTGAAGTGGACGGCGGGATTCAATGCCACGGCGCGGTTCAAGCGCTCGGACTTCCGCATGACCAAGTACTTGCCCGACGTCGGCGACGAGGTCAGCATCCGCATCGAGGCCGAGGGCGTGCGCGACAAGAACGCGCAGGACGAGGCCGGACGCGTGCAAGATCCCGCTTCCACCTCCCGGCCGACGGAGCACTGACATGCCTTTGAAGAGCGACTCGCAGCATTGGGGCAGTCTGGCGAAGACTTTTCACTGGCTGATCGTGCTCCTGATCATCGCGCAGGGCGTGCTCGGCCTGTATATGGTCGATCTGCCAAAGAAGCCGAACATCATTCCTTATTACAGCTTCCACAAGTCGGTCGGCATGACCGTACTCGCCCTCGCCGCGCTGCGCCTGGTCTGGCGTTTGTTCGATTCGCGGCCCGAGGAGCATCCGTCGATGCCGGCATGGCAGGTGCTCGGCGCGCGCACGGGCCATGCCTTGCTCTATCTGCTGCTGTTCGCCGTGCCGCTGTCGGGCTGGTGGTTCGACTCGGTCAGCGCGCTGCGCCCGATGTATTTCTTCGGCCTGTTCGAGGTTCCGCACCTCGTCGCGCCGAACGCGGACATCAAGGAACTGGCGCGCGAGACGCACGAGTGGCTGTTCTGGGGGCTCGTCGTCGTTGCCTGCGGCCACGCGGCGATGGCCTTCGTCCACGAATTTGTCAACCGCGACGGCACCCTGTCGCGCATGCTGCCCGGACGGCGCGCGCTTGCAACTTCCGCCGCCGTCGCCACATCCGAAACCATTCCCACCCCCTCGGAGAACGATCATGTCCAACCCCCGACTTCTGCTGACTCTGGCGCTGATTCTGCCGATCGCGGCGCAGGCACGTGACTGGGCGGTCGATTCCGCGCAGTCCACGCTGACCTTCAAAGGCACGTATCAGAACGAAGGCTTCGCCGGCAAGTTCAAGAAATTCGATGCGGCGATCAGTTACGACGAGGCGGATCCGACCAAGGCGAAGTTCGACGTGAAGGTCGACGTCGCCAGCGTCGACACGGCCAGCAGCGAACGCGACGACTCGCTCAAGGGCGACGAATTCTTCGATCCGAAGAAATTCCCGCAGGCGCATTTCGTCACCGAATCCTTCGCCAAGGCGGCCGATGGCGGCGTCGAAGCGAAGGGCAAACTCACTATCCGCGACAAGACCCAGCCGGTCACGCTCAAGGTGAAATTCGCAGCAAGCGGCGACAAGGCGACGCTCGACGTCGACACCGTGCTCAAGCGCGCCGATTTCGGCCTCGGTGCCGGCAAGGACTGGAACGACATCGGCGCCGACGTGCCGGTGCACGGGCATCTCGTGCTGACCGGGAAGTGATTGAGCGCGTTCGACGCGGATCGAAGCGGATAAGATTGGATTTGGTTGCCCTATCCTCCTGGCCTCTCTATCCGCGTCATCCGCGTCAAAAATGAATCCATTGGACTGGTGGAAAGAGTTGCGGGCGCGGCTCGGCGGCACGCCGGCTGTGGGCAATGCGACCGCTGATACGCATGTCGCGCAGGCCAGCGGGGCGCTGCGCGCGCTGCTCGAGGACAAGAACATTCCGCTCGGCGTGCGCGGCGAGCTGACCGAGGATTTCGCCCAGATCGAGGCCCTGCTGGACAAGCTCGCCGCGGGCGAACTGCACATCGCCGTGTTCGGCCGCGTCAGCGTCGGCAAGTCCGCGCTCGGCAACGCGCTGCTCGGGCGCCCGGCATTCGCGACCGGCGTGCTGCACGGCACGACGAAAGCACGCAATGCCGAGCGTTGGCAGGAAGTGGCGGGCCAAGGCCTGCATCTGATCGATACGCCGGGCATCAACGAATTGTCCGGAGAGGAGCGCGAGCGCCTCGCTTTCGACGTCGCCGCGATCAGCGACCTGGTCATCTTCGTCGTCGACGGCGACATGACGCAGAGCGAGCTGTCCGCCCTGCAGACCCTCGGCAGGACGCAGCGCCCGTTGCTGCTCGCCCTGAACAAGGCCGATCGTTACAGCGGCGACGAGCGCGATCGCCTGCTCGCGCGTCTGCGCGAACACGCGGCCGGGCTCGTGCGCTTCGATGATGTGATCGCCTGCGCCGCTCTGCCGGCCGACCGCGTCGTCGTGCAGGTCGACGCCGACGGCGGCGAAACCGAGACGCGCCTGCCGCAGGCGCCCGACGTCGCCGCGCTCGACGCGCGCGTGCGCGAGATCGCCGAGCGCGAAGGCAAGACGCTGGCCGCGCTCAATGCCGGCTTGTTCGCCGGCGACCTGACCGACCGCGTCGCCGCCCGCGTGGCGACGGCGCGCAAGGACCTCGCCCAGCGCGTGATCCGCAACTACTGTCTGGCCAAAGGCGTCGCCGTCGCGCTGAATCCGGTGCCCGTGGCCGACCTGCTCGCCGCCGCGTCGCTCGACGTCGCCCTCGTGCTGCATCTGGGAAAAGTATACGGAATGCCGCTGACGCGCGGCGAGGCGGGCACGCTGATCGCGACGATCTGCGCGCAGCTCGCCGCACTCATGGGCGCGATATGGGGCGTGCACCTCGTCGCCAGCGCGCTGAAAGGCGTGAGCGCGGGGCTGTCCACCGTCGTCACCGCCGGCGCGCAGGGCGCGCTCGCCTGGTACGCGACCGAACTCGTCGGCCGCGCCGCGGAGAAATACCTGCTGCAGGGCAAGTCGTGGGGCGAAGGCGGCGCCAAGCGCGCCGTCGCCGATATCGTGGCAGGACTCGACCGCGATTCGATCCTGCGCGAAGCGCGCAACGCGATTCTCACCCGCCTGCGCGGTCAGGGCGTCTAGTCCCGTCGCAGCGTGGCATACTGCCGCGTTTCGACTTCGGGGGAACCGCGCGATGCGAACTGTCGGGCTGATCTGCGCGGCCGTGCTCGCGATGGCCGGATGCGCCCAACGCCGGGACGGCGAAATCGCGCTGGCCAATCCGGGCTTCGAGGCCGCGCCGCAGACAGCCGGAGAAATCGAGGGCTGGCAGCTGAGCCAGCATTCCGGACCGCCTTCGTACCAATTCGAAATCGATCGCAACGAGCATGCCGAAGGAGCGGCCAGTCTGCGCATCAGACGAACCCGCGAGCAGGTGTATGGCATGGTCGCGCAGACGGTTCCGATCTCCGCCTTTGCAGGCCGCACGATCGAACTCTCGGCGCGGATGAAAACCGAGGACGTCGGCCGGGGAGGCTGGCAGCTGTCGCTCACGTTCGCCGGCGGCGGGCCGAACCCGCGCCGGGAATCCACGCCGCTGACCGGCACCCAGGGCTTTCGAAAGGTGACGATCAGCGCACAGGTTCCCCCGGGGGCGGCGGAGGCCGAAATCGGCGCCATCCTGCTCGACCGCGGCACGGTTTGGCTCGACGACGTGCGCCTCCGCGTCGTCCAACCCTAGCCGCGCACGGCCTTCGGCGCGGGCAGGCGCCGCCGCCCGCTTGCCAGGGGCCGAAGCTTCCACGCAAAATTTGCGCATCCGCGAGAGATCGTCCGGTAGCCCGATGGAAGCCGAGGAACTGCGCCAGCTGTTCGACGAGGCCCCCCAGCCCCTGTGGGTGTTCGACGTCGACACGCTGCGCTTTCTCGCGGTCAATCAGACGGCCGTGCGCCTCTACGGTTACACCAAGGAGGAATTCCTCTCGATGCGGATCACCGATATCCGCCCGGCGGAGGACGTGGTCCGCTTGCAGGCGCGGGTCGAACTGCTGCGCAACCGGACCGACCAGGGTTCGGTCTGGCGCCATCTGAAGAAAGACGGCGCGCTGCTCTATGTCGAGATCAATTCGCGGCCGCTCGTGTTCCGCGGCCGCGACGCACGCATCGTCCTCGCCCGCGACGTCACCCAGTACTACCTGCACGAGCGCGAACTCGTCGAACAGAGTCTTTGCGATCCGCTCACCGGATGCCGCAACCGGCGCTATCTCGAACAGTATGCCGGCGCCGTCGGCGCCGGCGACCGCTGGGGCTGCATCATGCTCGACGTCGACGGCCTCAAGCACGTCAACGACAGCCATGGACATGCCCACGGCGACGAGGCCCTGATCGCCGTCGCACGCGCGCTGATGTACCACACGCGCGAGGACGACGTCGTCGTGCGCATGGGCGGCGACGAGTTCCTGCTCCTGCTCAAAAAAGCCGACGAAGAGACGGTGCGCGACATCGCCGCCCGGCTCGCGGCGACCTCGGCGGATCTGCCCGCAAGCTTCAGCCTCGGCTACGCCGCGCGCCTGGGCGAGGAAAGCATCTACGACACCTTGCGGCGCGCCGACGAAGAGCTCTACCGCACGCGCGCCAAGAACAAGGCCAAGGCTGCGGAGTCGAACGGCCAGCCGATCTCCTCGCCGGAATCCTGATCGCGCAGCACCGGCACGCGCTCGCCGTAGCGCGCCTCCAGTTCCGCATCGTCGTCGACGAATACGCTGTCGAAATCGGGCGCCCTCGACTGCGCCAGTTCGGCAAGCGCGAGATCGCATAGGCGACAGTCGTCGCGCTGGTAAAGGGTCAGCCGCATCGGCACGGAGAACGCTGGGCAAGGAGGCGTAGAATAGCGGCAAATTTTCGGAGTGATTCATGGCTGTCAGCGTTTTCGATTTGTTCAAAATCGGCGTCGGCCCTTCCTCGTCGCACACCGTCGGCCCGATGCGCGCAGCCGCGCGCTTCTGCACACGCTGGCTCGCCGAGCGCGGCCAGCTCGAAAACGTCGCCCGCATCCGCGCCGAGGTATTCGGTTCGCTCGCACTGACCGGGCGCGGGCACGGCACCGACAAGGCCGTGCTTTGCGGCATCGAGGGCGAATGGCCGGACAAGATCGATCCGGACACGATCCCCGACCGACTCAAGCGCATCCGCGAGGAGAAAAAGATCCGCGTGCTCGGTACGCACGAAATCGCGTTCGAGGAGAAGACCGATCTCATCATGAACAAGCGGCAGAAGCTGCCCTACCACACCAACGGCATGCGCTTCACCGCGTTCGACGGGAACGGCGAAATCATCGCCACGCGCGACTACTACTCGGTCGGCGGCGGCTTCGTCGTCAACCACGACGAGGCCGCCGACGACAAGATCGTGCCGGACACGACGCCGCTGCCCTACCCGTTTTCCTCCGGCGAGGAATTGCTGAAGCTTTGCGGCGAATCCGGCAAAACCATCGCACAGGTGATGCTGGAAAACGAAAAGGTCTGGCGCCGCGAAGCGGAAGTCCGCGAAGGCCTGCTCGCAATCTGGAAAGCGATGGCCGACTGCGTCGCACGCGGCATGCGCGAGAAGGGCACGCTGCCGGGCGGGCTCAAGGTGCTGCGCCGCGCGCCGACCCTGGCCGAGGAACTGCGCAACCGGCCGGAGGCCAGCCTGCGCGACCCGCTGACCATCCTCGACTGGGTCAATCTCTACGCACTCGCCGTGAACGAGGAAAACGCGGCCGGCGGCCGCGTCGTCACCGCACCGACCAACGGCGCCGCGGGAATCATCCCCGCCGTGCTGCATTACTACGAACGCTTCGTCCCCGGCGCGAACGACGCCGGCATCGTCGACTTCCTGCTCACCGCCGGCGCGATCGGCATTCTGTACAAGGAGAATGCCTCGATTTCGGGCGCCGAGGTCGGCTGCCAGGGCGAGGTGGGAGTGGCGTGCTCGATGGCCGCGGGCGGTCTCACCGCCGCACTCGGCGGCAGCATCTACCAGGTCGAGAACGCCGCCGAGATCGGCATGGAGCACAACCTCGGCCTCACCTGCGATCCGATCGGCGGCCTCGTGCAGATTCCGTGCATCGAACGCAATGCGATGGGCGCGGTCAAGGCGATCAACGCGCAGCGCATGGCCCTGCGCGGCGACGGCAAGCACCGTGTTTCGCTCGACAAGGTGATCAAGACCATGCGCGACACCGGCCGCGACATGCAGGACAAATACAAGGAGACGTCGCGCGGCGGGCTGGCCGTCAACGTGATCGAATGCTGACCATGACCTATCGGATTCTTGTCGCCGTATTGCTGACGTTCGCGTGCCACGCGCAGGCTCAGGCGCAGCCCTACCGGATCGTCGGCTATGTCGGCAACCGCAGCGCGGGCGATACCTGGGACCCGGGCAAGGTCGACACGCTGATTTTCGCGTTCGCCGGGCTCGTCAACGGGGAAATCACCCTGGACGCCGCCGCGAGCGCGCGCCTGCAACGCGTCCTCGCGCTGAAAGCCGGCCGTCCGCAACTGCGCGTGCTGGTTTCGGTCGGCGGCTGGAGCGCCGGCGGTTTCTCCGAAGCCGCGGCGAGCGCCGAGGGCCGCCGGCGTTTCGCGCGCAGCGCCGTCGCCCTGCTGCGCGCGCAGCACGCCGACGGACTCGACGTGGACTGGGAATACCCCGGCCACCACGAGAGCGGCATCGCCTCGAGCGAGCACGACCGGGAAAACTTCACCGCGCTGCTCGCCGAGACCCGAACGGCGCTGGACCAGGCTTCCGCCGCCGACGCGCGCCGCGGCGCCGGCCGCTACCAGTTGAGCATCGCCGTGGCCGACGCGGAATTCGTCGACCATATCGACATCGCCGCGGTCGACCGGCAGATCGATTGGTTCAACCTGATGACCTACGACTTCGTCAACTCGATGACGCCGACCACCGGCCACCACAGCGGCTTGTATGCCTCGCCATTGACGCCGCCGACGGCGCGCACTGCCGAACGGGCGGTGAAGCAGTTCCTCGCCGCGGGCGCCGCACCGGCGAAACTGTTCCTCGGCGCGGCTTTCTACGGACGCGAATTCGACGGCGTCGACGCCGCCCACGACGGCCTGTACCAGCATTACGGCCATTTCACCGGCTATCGCGGCTGGAAGACGCTGGTTCCGGACTACATCGACAAGAACGGCTACGCCAGGCATTGGGATGCCGCGGCACGAGCCCCATTCCTATGGAACGAAAGCACACGGCGTTTTGTCAGTTACGAGGACGCGCAGTCTCTGCGCGAAAAAATCGCGTTCGTGAAATCGAAGCACCTGGGCGGCATCATGTATTGGGAGCAGGACGAAGATCCGAGCGGCGACCTCCTCGACGTGCTCGGTCACGGATTGCACGAAGCGTCCGGCGGCCCCTGATTCACTCTTACGGCGGAGTCGAAACGTGCACGCAAAACGCCCACTTCGCGGCCTGCAGACGCTGCTCGCTTTCGCTCTCGCCGGACTCGCCTCCGCGGCGGCGGCGAAGCACATGTACCAGTACACCGACGCGCAGGGCATCGTCCATTTCACCGACGTGAAGCCGCCCGACAACACCCCCGGGGTGAAGTCGACCCTCGTGCGCACTGACGCGGAACCGCTGCTGCGCTCGCGCGAGGACGGCACCGACGAAGACCGCACCATCGTCTTCGTCAACAGCGCGGGCGGACCGGTCACGGTGGAACTCGATCTCACCGACGCGAAGAACGTCCGCACCGAGCCCGAAGTGCTGCCGGCACGCGTCGTCCTGCCCGGCCGCAGCGAGACGCGCGCGCTGCGCATCGTCGCGACCGATCCGGCCGCCGGCTTCCGCTACGGCTACAAGTACACCTACCTGCCGGGCGACTATCGGGCGGTGCCCGACGAAAGCGCGCGCTACATCCTGCCGTTTCCGGCCGAGCGCAAGTTCCGCATCAACCAGGCCTTCGGCGGAGCCTTCAGCCACAACGAACCGCAGAACCAGTACGCCATCGACATCGGCATGCCCGAAGGGACCCCCGTGCTTGCCGCGCGCGACGGCACCGTGATGACGGTCGACAACGATTACTACGGCAACGGACTGGACATGGACAAGTACGGCGATCGCGCGAACAACGTGCGCGTCGTGCACAGCGACGGAACCATGGCCGTCTACGCCCACCTGCAGCTCGAAAGCGCGCGCGTGCAGGTCGGCGACCGCGTGCATGCCGGGCAGGTGCTGGCGCTGTCGGGCGACACCGGCTACACGAGCGGGCCGCACCTGCATTTCGTCGTCCAGCGCAACGCGAACATGGTCATGCTGTCCGTGCCGGTCCAGTTCGTCGACGCCGGCGGCAAATCGTTCACACCGACCGAAGGCATGGGCGTCGGCGCACCGTAGGGGCTGGAGTCATCGAACCCGGCTCTGCACCCTCCCGAAAATCAAAGGCCGGGCGCGATGAATCGCCCCCTACGGTACAATTGCCGGTTTTCGTGCTCCCCGCAGCAACATCATGGACCACACCACCGAAACCCGCCGCCGGCGCACGTTCGCCATCATCAGCCACCCCGACGCGGGCAAGACCACGCTGACCGAGAAGCTGCTCCTGTTCGGCGGCGCGATCCAGATGGCCGGCAGCGTCAAGTCGCGCAAGGCGGCCAAGCACGCGACGTCCGACTGGATGGCGCTGGAAAAGGAACGCGGTATTTCGGTCACGTCCTCGGTGATGCAGTTCCCCTACGAAGGCCGCGTCGTCAACCTGCTCGACACGCCGGGCCACGCCGACTTCTCCGAAGACACCTACCGCGTGCTCACCGCGGTCGACTCCGCGCTGATGGTGATCGACTGTGCCAAGGGCGTCGAGGAGCGCACGATCAAGCTCATGGACGTGTGCCGCCTGCGCGACACGCCGATCATGACCTTCATCAACAAGCTCGACCGCGAAGGCCGCGCGCCGATCGAGCTGCTCGACGAAGTCGAATCGGTGCTCCGCATCCAGTGCGCGCCGATCACCTGGCCGATCGGCATGGGTTCGCGCCTGAAGGGCGTGTATCACCTGCTGACCGGCGAAGTGCACGTGTTCGAGCCGGGACGCAACTTCACGCGCCAGGACTCGACCATCTTCGCCTCCCTCGACGATCCCGCGCTCGCCGCGAAGATCGGCGGCGACATGCTGCGCGAGCTGCGCGACGAACTCGAACTCGTGCAGGGCGCCTCGCATCCGTTCGACCTCGAACGCTATCTCGCCGGCAAGCAAACGCCGGTGTTCTTCGGCTCGGCGGTGAACAATTTCGGCGTGCAGTTGCTGCTCGATTTCTTTGTCGAGCACGCGCCGGCGCCGAAGGCGCATGCGACGACGTCGCGGGAGATCGCGGCGACCGAGGAAGCGCTGACCGGCTTCGTGTTCAAGATCCAGGCGAACATGGATCCGCAGCACCGCGACCGCGTCGCTTTCATGCGCATCTGCTCGGGCACGTTCACGGCAGGCATGAAGGCGTTCCACGTGCGTACGGCCAAGGAGATGAAGCTGGCCAACGCGCTGACCTTCATGGCCAGCGACCGCGACATCGTCGAGAGGGCGTATCCGGGCGACGTGATCGGCATCCACAACCACGGCACGATCTCGATCGGCGACACCTTCAGCGAAGGCGAAGCGCTGGCGTTCACCGGCATCCCGAACTTCGCGCCCGAACTGTTCCGCCGCGCGCGCCTGCGCGATCCGCTCAAGATCAAGCAATTGCAGAAGGGCCTGGCGCAGTTGTCGGAAGAAGGCGCAACCCAGTTCTTCCGCCCGCTGATGTCGAACGACCTCATCCTCGGCGCGGTCGGCGTGCTGCAGTTCGACGTGGTCGCCTACCGCCTCAAGGACGAATACGGCGTCGAGGCCAGCTTCGAAAACGTCAACGTCGTCACCGCGCGCTGGATCAAATGCAGCGACGCAAAAAAGCTCGAGGAATTCCGCGAGAAGGCGGCGCCGAACCTCGCTCTCGACGCCGCCGGCGAACTCGTCTACATCGCGCCGTCGCGGGTGAATCTGCAGCTCACCGAAGAACGCTGGCCGGACGTCACGTTCGCGGCGACGCGCGAACATGCCAGCTCGGTAGCCGTCGCGTAGCGCGCTGCTTTCGCGCGCCTCGCGCGAAGGATGCCGGTCATCCCGCGCCCGGCCCCGGATTCTTCGATATGCCGCAAAGCCGGGCGCGGCGAATCGCGCCCCGCGCCGTCAGCCCGAAATATAGCGCTGCAATTGCTCGAGCTGCTCGGCCTGGTCGTCGATCACCGCCTTGACCAGGTCGCCGATCGAAACGATGCCGACGACCTTGCCGTTGTCGACCACGGGCAGATGGCGGATGTGCTTGTCGGTGACCAGTCGCATGCAGCGATGCACGGTTTCGTGCGGGCTGACGGTGATGACGTTCGCGGTCATGATGTCTCGCACCGGCGTGTCGGAGGACGAGCGGCCCTTGAGTATCACTTTGCGTGCGTAGTCGCGCTCGGACACGATGCCGAGCAGTTCGTCGCCGCGCATCACGAGCAGCGCGCCGACGAACTTGTCCGCCATGAGCTGGATCGCGGCCAGAACGGGCTGATCGGGACCGATCGAGTGGATTTCGCGCTTGCCTTCGATCAGATGTTTGACGATACGCATCGCACTTTCTCCTTGAAGAAAACCGAGATTGCGGGAAGCGGTAAAAGCCGCGATTCGCGATTCATCGAAAGCTGCCGCCCTTTTCAATCGCCGATCACGGACGCGCGGCTCTAGTCTACGCCCGCAGCGAACGGTTGGAGCAGCGGATCGCCGGCCCGCGGCGATTCGGACTGCTTCGCCGGAATCAACTCGTCGATCAGGTACAACGGCCGCTGCTTCGTTTCGATATACATGCGTCCGAGGTATTCGCCGATCATGCCGAGCGCCATGAGCTGCACACCGCCGAGGAACAGAATCACGAGCATCAAAGTCGGATAACCCTGCACGCGGTCGCCGAACGCCAGCGCCTTGCCGAACACCCACACCGCGTAGACGAAGGCGAGCGCCGCAGTGCCGAGACCGACGTAGGTGGCGAGCTTCAACGGCGCGGTCGAGAACGAAGTGATCCCTTCCAGGGCGAAATTCCACAGGCGCCAATAGTTGAACTTGCTCACGCCGGCATAGCGTGCGTCGCGCTCGTAGACCACCGACTTCTGCTTGAAGCCGACCCAGGTGAACAGGCCCTTCATGAAACGCTGGCGTTCGCGCAGGCGCTTCAACGCTTCGAGCGCGCGCCGGCTCATCAGGCGGAAGTCGCCGGTGTCGCGCGGCACCGGCGTCGAACTCATGCGCTCCATCACGCGGTAAAACGCGGCCGAGGTGAATTTCTTCAATTCTGTCTCGCCGGCGCGCGTGGATCGCGTGCCGTAGACGACATCGAAGCCCGCGCGCCAATGATCGAGAAACGTCGGGATCAGTTCGGGGGGATCCTGCAGATCGGCGTCGATGACCACGATCGCGTCTGCATCGGCGGCGTCGAGCCCGGCGGTCAGCGCCAGCTCCTTGCCGAAATTGCGGCTGAGCTTCAAGGTCGTCACCCGTGCGTCGGCCTCGCGCAGCGAACACATCACCGCGTAGGTGTCGTCGCGGCTGCCGTCGTCGACGTAGAGCGCTTCGCATTGCAAATCGAGCTTGTCGAACACCGCGGCCAGTCGCGCATGGAATTCGCGCAGGCTCTCGCCTTCGTTGTAGGCAGGAACGACGACGCAGAGTTTGGACATGATGGGCGCGGCAAAAATTGCGATCGCCGAATGCTAGCCCAAGCGTGCTGCAACCGATACCTCGGCCGCGACGCGTTTCAGCGAGGGTTCCGTCATCGCGCGAGATAGCCTTGCCCGCCGAGCTGCCGCACCTGCCGCTCGATCCATGCCGCGCGCCCGAGCACATAGGGCGACGGCCGATCGGCATGCAGCTTCGACGGGTTGGGCAGGCTTGCCGCGAGCAAGGCGGATTCGCGCGCCGTCAACTGTCGCGCCGACTTGCCGAAGAAAGCCCGCGCTGCCGCCTCGGCGCCGTATATGCCGTCGCCGAATTCGGCGATGTTGGCGTAGACCTCCAGGATGCGGGATTTCGGCCAGGTCGCTTCGAGCAGCACGGTGAAGTAAGCCTCCAGGCCTTTGCGTACGAAGCTGCGTCCGTTCCACAGGAAAAGGTTCTTGGCCGTCTGCTGCGAAATCGTGCTCGCACCGCGCAGACGTGCCCCGTCGTCGGCGTCGTCCATCGCCTCGCCGATCGCGTCGAAATCGAAGCCGTGGTGCAGGGGAAATTTCTGATCCTCGGCGGCGACCAGAGCGATCGGCAGGTCGGGCGAGATTTCGGCCAGAGGTACGAACCGCTGTTTGAGGGCGAATCCGCCGGCACCTTCGGACCAGGCGCGGATTCTGCGCTCGACCATGAAGGCGGAGGTGGGCGGCGGCAGAAAGCGCAGGATCAACACCGGCAGCCAGGTCAATGCGATCCACGCCAGAGCCGCCACGAGAAGCCGCCGCGGCCATCGACGGGCGGAGGACCGGCGACGCGGATTTCGAAGGAACTGCATGATGGAGGTTGGGCGATGGGTAAAAGTCGAGCCGGTGGCGCATTCCGCCGGGCGCGGGAGTTTGGCACACGCCGTCGGCTCAAATTTCGCCCGACCGAGCCGATACATTGTTTAGTCGGAAAATGAGACCCAAGGATTGTTAGTTTTTCATAAATCGTGATACTCTCCGCACGTGCCTGCGGAACTGGATATCGTCCGCAGGCAGGGGAACTTGGGATTTAAGTGAACACTCTGTAACCATCGGGAATGCGGCGGCTGGATTCATGCGCAAATTGTTCGCCCTCGTGCTGATTGCATCGATGCCGCTCGCCGGCGTCGCGCAGTCGTTCGCGCCGGCGCCGCAGAGTCCGCCGGTCCCGAACGCGTCGGCCCCCGCTCCGCTGCTCGAACAGATGCTCGGTTCGAGCAGTCTGCTCGACGGCGGCGACACGCGGTCCGTACCGCTCTGGGGTACACCCGACGGGCGCATTCTCGCCTTGGTCACTGCGGGCGGGAATCACAATCCCACCCTGCCCAAGTCTCCGCAGGTCGGCCTTACGAACGAGTGGCGGCTGATCGACGTCACCAATCTCGTATCCGGCGGCCTTCTGATGCGGTTCGGCAATACTGCCAACGCGCATCTGAGCCTTGGCCAGTCCAGCGCATCGGCCGGGCCGGCAAGCTGCGGTGCGCCCGCTGCCGCCTGCGCGACCTTGGGCCCGCTGGCCCGCGGCGGCGAGTTGCGCCTCGGCGCCAACTGGCTTCCCAGCGACAGCCTCGAACTGGGCCTCAGCTACGATCTGGCCTGGCTGCACCGCGACGGCACGGCGCCCGCCGTCCTCGGCGGTAACGGCACCGCCTGGGGCAGCGGCCTTGCCGGGCTCGGCAGTCCGTCGCTGCCGTTCGGCCTTTCCTCCTATTCCCTGCTCGATGCGCAAAATTCCTCGGTCAACGCGCTCGGCCGTTTCCGTCTGGACGACGACCAGTCTTTGAATATCGGCGCAAGCCTGGGACGTATCCAGTTGTCGGTGCCCGGCACGGCGACGCCACTGACCAGTCTCAATCAGGCGGCGGTCAGTTTCGGCGTCCAGTACGGCTCGTTCGGCGGCAACCTGACCGGACATGTTCTCAGCCCGACGGATGCATTTGGCTCCAACGCCACCCCGGGTTCGCGCCTGACCGGCGTCGATCTCGGCATCTCCTGGCGCACGCCCTGGAGCGGCATGTTCCGCTTCGGCACGCAGAACCTGTGGTCGTCGGGCAACGTGCCCTATCTCAACAACGGCCCGGTCACGCGCGAAATCGAATCGAGCCAGGCGCGCGTGCCGTACGTCCAGTATCACCAGGACCTGTAAGCCCCTCCGGCGGGATTCGAGCGAGCCGCCGCGTACGCCGATCGGCTTCTTCGCTTTCGTTATCGTACCCTCCGTCCAAAGACACCCGGCGCAGCCGGCCGGGGCCCGGCCTCAGTCCTCATCGCCCCCCCCTTTTACTGAGCGCTTGGGCGCCCATACTCCGGCAGCAAACCGGGCTTACCGCATGCCGATTCGGCCGCAGCGCCGGCACCCAGCGCTGACGTCCGGACACGGACGCCCCTGACGCCGGAAATCCCGGGAAACCAATCGCTTCACGTCATCGGCCCCGCTCCAGAGATGAGCCCGATCGCCAGCCGAAACAGCCGGCCCGGCGTAATCGTTCTCTTTTGTATGGCGCGCTTCGTGTCAAACGTCTGTTCGCGGCCTGAAACTTGCCCTTCCGGCAAGCTCGTGCGGATCGCTCCGCAACATGTCTGAATCAGAGCCGAACAGCTGCCGCGCCCTGTCCACGCTTGTTCCATTGTTAAGGATTTGTTGCTACTATCCCGCGCAATCGAAATTGCGGGTAGGCGTTTCGTATTTCCTTTTTCCCAGGATGGGGAAAATTTTGTCCCGAAAGATCAACCCTGACGTTGGAGAGCGTATGAAACTCAACGAAATCAACAAGCTTTCTTCGGCGGTACGCGTTGCCTTGACCCTTGGTTCGGTTGCCACTCTCGGCACCGCGGCTTCGGCTCAGGCACAGAATGCCGACAATACCAATCAGAAGAGCCAGAACCTCGAGACCATCGTGGTCACCGGCTCGAACATTCGCCGCGTCGACATGGAAACGGCCAACCCCGTCGTTACCATCGACCGCGCGCAGATCCAGGCGTCGGGCAAGGTCAACCTGGGCGATCTCGTCCAGCAGCTGCCGTCGATGGCAGGTGCCGCGATGACCCCGCAGGTCAACAACGGCGGTACCGGTTCGGCCGGCGTGTCGCTGCGCGGCCTCGGCTCCAACCGCACTCTGCTCCTGATCAACGGCCACCGCATCCCGTTCCAGCTGCAGGACCTCAACCTGCTGCCGGTCTCGGCCGTCGAGCGCATCGACATCCTCAACGACGGTGCGTCGGCCGTGTACGGTTCGGACGCGATCGCCGGCGTGGTCAACATCATCACGCGCACCAACTATCAGGGTGCGGAAATCGGTGCCGACTACGGCATTTCCGACAAAGACGACGGCCAGCGCAAGGCCGTGCATGCTCTGTTCGGTCACTCGACCGACAAGGGCAGCATCATGCTCGGCATCCAGTACGACAAGCAGGAGCCGATCATGGCGGCCAACCGCAAGTTCTCTGCGGCCGCTCAGTACAGCTACAACACCGGCATCAATACGCACGCCGGCTCCAGCCGCACCCCGGGCGGCCGTTACTTCCTGCCGGCGGGTTCGCCGATCGCCAAGCAGCTGGGCTGCACCTCCGTGACCCTGTCCGGCAATCAGCTGCCGTCGATCACCCACCCGCCCACAGCGGCCGACTTCCGCTGCTACCACCGCGCCACCGACGCGTTCAACTTCCAGGCGGTCGGCAACTACGACCTGGTTCCGAACGAGCGCACCGGCATCTTCGCCCTCGGCAACTACAAGCTCAGCGACCACGTCGAGATGTACGCCGAGCTGCTCTATCACAAGATGTCGACGGCATCTCAGCTGGCGCCGTACCCGTTCGACCTGTCGAGCAACAACGTCGTCGTCCCGTCGAACCAGTACTACAACCCGTTCGGCGTGGAATTCGGCACCAACCAGTCCCCGCAGCGCACGATCGCCCTGCGTCTGAGCACGATCGGCAACCGCGGCGCGAAGAGCGGCAACACCACCGAACTGGGCAATTTCGGCTTCAAGGGCACCATCGGCGAAACGAACTGGAACTGGGACGCCCACGTCAGCTACGGCAAGCTCTCGCTGCTGACCCAGAACCTCAACTATCTCAACTTCTCCCAGCTGACTCCGTCGTTGACCTGCACGACGGCACCGGGCGCGGGCAACTGTACACCGATCGACATCTTCAATGAGTCCGATCCGACCACGATCGCCCTGCTCAAGGCGGCCAAGATCGATCCGTTCAGCACGACCCTGTATCAGATGAAGTCGGGCGACGCCTCGGTCACCAACTCCTCGCTGTTCAGCCTGCCCGCGGGCGACGTCGGCTTCGCCGCCGGCGTGTCCTACCGCAAGGAGTACCTGAACACGCGTATCGACCCGCTGGTCAACATCACCTACAACACGAACCCCGACGGCAGCCCGCGCCTCGACTGTCCGGGCCCGAGTTCGATCTGTACCTCGCCGGCGCAGGGCGGCTTCAACGTCAAGGAAGCCTATGCCGAAATGCTGATCCCGGTGCTCAAGGATCTGCCGTTCGTGCATTCGTTCAACATCGACATCGGCGACCGCTACTCGAAGTACAGCAACTTCGGCAGCACCAACAACTGGAAGATCGCGCTCGAATACAAGCCGGTCGAGGACCTGCTGGTCCGCGGCACGGTGTCGAAGGTGTTCCGCGCGCCGACCGTGACCAACCTGTACGCCGGTCCGGGCGCCGACGCGCCGACGGCCACCGACCCCTGTATCGGCCTCACCTCGGCGAACAATCCGGCCTGCCCGAAGGTCGTCGTGCCGCCGCAGGCCAACGGCCAGCTCACCGGCTACACGATGGGCGCGAAGTTCGCCAACACGCACGGCCTGAGCAATGCGGTGCTGCAGCCGGAAAACGGCAAGTCGTTCTCCGCCGGCTTCGTCTACGATCCGAACTGGCTGCCGGGCCTGTCGGTCAATGCCGACTACTACCGCATCATCCTCAACAACCTGATCGTGTCGGGCCCGGGCATTGCGCAGACGATTCTGACCCAGTGCTTCAATACGAACGGCCCGCTGTGCTCGAACATCGTGCGTGCGCCGGACGGTTCGATCCGCTTCGTGATCGAAAGCCCGTTCAACTCGGGTAACCTGGTCGACCAGGGCTTCGACA
>CBJLOV010000016.1:0-35656 GCA_966424745.1 uncultured bacterium | reverse complement strand
AATTCGAGTGCGGTCGACGCGCCGCGCTGGAACGAAAAGTTCGACAGGCAGTGCAACTCGGCGTAGTCGGGAGGGTTTGGCATGGCTGCACAAGATCGGAAGATTCGGCGGCAAGATCAAAAGATTCACCACGAAGACACGAAGAGCACGAAGAGAAGCCACGAAGAAATGCGAAGAAAAAGATTTTCCTAACTGGTCTCGATCTTCAATCAAGGCGTGTTTTGGAGTCTGGCTCTTGCTTTCGATGTTCGATGTTTCACGAGCAAGAGCCGGGTGCGATCGCGTCGATATCGTTCGCGCGGGGCGCGCGAACGTCGCGTCCCCGCGATCATCCTCGTGCTTCCGATATCTCAATCAAGGCGCCGTTGTCTGCGTAAGTCTCAATGACCAGAAAAAATTTCTATCTGCCTTTCTTCGTGGCTTCCCTTCGTGCTCTTCGTGCCTTCGTGGTGAGTCTTTAATCTTTTGATTCCCGATACAGCGGCGGAAATCAGGCAAACCACCCGTGCAGCAGCCACGGTTCTTCGCCCTGGATGCCGCGAAAGGCCCAGGCGCGCTGGCCTTGATGGGTTTCGATCACGTAGTAGTCGCGGCGCAGGTCGCCGCCGTCCCACCAGCCGGCTTCGATGCGTTCGGGGCCGGCGAGGATGCGTCGGGGTTCGCCGTGCAGCGGCATCGGCCGGCGCAACAGCCAGCTCGGACGCGGCCCGAGTTTGCGCGCGGGCGACGGCGCGGATGCGGCGACGCGCCTGCGCCAGGCGCGTTCCGGGCGCGGATCGTCGGTCGGGGCGAGCGCATAGACCGCGTCCGCGCCGAGCCGGCTGCGCAGACGGTCGGCGAGCTGCGACCAGTCGAGCTGGGCGCCGCGGGCCTGGTCGAACAGGTCGCGCGCGAGCGGCACGAACGGCGGCAGATTTGCGACCTGCACGCCGAGCGCGCGCACGGGCGCGGGAACCGAGCTGGCCTGCAGGCGCAGTACGCACAGGTCGAACACGGTCTGCGCGTCGCGCTGCGGCGACTGCAGCCCGATCGCGAGCCGGGTCGGTGCCAGCTGCTTGAACTGCAGGGGATCGTGTTCGAGTACGAGGTCGAGCTGCTGCACGCCGCCGTCGCGGCTGAGCAGAAACGCGCAGAGATCGCCGATCAGGCGGCGCAGCGGGAAACGCAGCGCTTCGCTCGATTCGATTTCGTGGTCGAATTCCATCCGCGCCTGGAAACGGTCGGGCGGGCGGTACAGCGGCAATGGATCGGCCGCGGCGCCGCACAGGCGGTCGAGGTATTCGGCGAGCGCTGCGCCGAAGCGCCGGATGAGGCCCGCGCGCGGCAGCGCGTAGACTTCGCGCAGGCGGCGCAGACCCATGCCGTGAAGGGCTTCGGCGGCGAACGCGGGAACCTGCGCATGCGCGATCGGCAGCGCGTCGAGTGCCTGCCGCAGCACGGTGTGATTGGCGATCAGCACGCCGTCCTGCGCGCGCGCGAGCGCCAGCGCGCCGAGCGCGGTCGGCGCAACGGCAAGGCGGTGACTGACGCCGAGTTCGTTCAGCTCGGCGCGCCAGCGCCGTTCGAGCTTCGGCCACGGGCCGAACAACGAAAGGCTGCCGCCGATCTCGATCAGGATCGCATCGGCTTCGCGCAGGGAGACTTGCGAGCTGTAGCCGTAGGCCCAGCCGGCGAGCAGTTCGCGCAGCTTTTGCTCCTGCGCGGGATCGTGCCGCGCCGTTTTCAGCTGCGGGAACAAGGCCTGCGCCGCGGCGAGGGTGTGGCCGCGGCGCACGCCGGCGTCGCGCAGGCGCGGCATCGCATCGACGATCGTCGGGCGGGCCTGGTCGCGCGAGATCAGCGCGAGATGGGACAGATGTTCGTCGGACTCGGGCACGCCGCGCGCAAGCGCGTCGAGTCCGAGACGTGGCAGGAGCAGGGCGGCCCAGAGCATGTCGTATCTATCCGGCTTGTCGTAAAGGGATCGGACGCGCAGGCGGATTGGCCCCGCGGCATTTGAGGATGCGCACGCGCGTACCGTCGTCCGCCTGCAGGCGCAGGCGCGTCGCCGCGGGCGAAGGATTCGCCGCGGCGCGCGCGGCGCGGAAGGCGAAGCCGAGCGCGTTGCCGAATTCGGCCGCGACCTGCAGGCGGCGCAGGCTGCGGTCGGTCGCCTGGCGCGGCCAGCACAGCACGGCCGCGCAGATGCCCGAGCGCAGGCACTGCTCGGCCGCCCACAGCGCTTCGATGTCCGATTGCGTGTCCACGCAGTGCAGGTAGGCGAGATCGACATGGCGGGCGAACAGCGCCGGCGCATAGGGCAGATACGGCGGCGCGACGAAGACGACGTGCCGGCGCTGCTGCGTCAGCCGCGCCAGCGCCGGCAGGATCAGGTCGAGTTCGCCGATGCCGTCCGCGTCGAACAGGATCTCGGTCATCGCGCCCTGGGTCCAGCCGCGATGCGGCAGGGCGGCGTCGAGCTCGGCGTGGCCCGACGGCACGAACGGCACTTCGTAGTCGTTCGCCGCGCCGCGCCAGACGCGCGGGTCGCGCAGCACGGCGTCGATCGACGGATTCGAGATGACGGCGAAGACGGCCATGTTCGCTGCTCAGGGCAGGCGGATCACGCCGACGTAGAGGCCCTCGATGGCGAAGTCGCTCGTGTGCGGATCGACCTCGATCGGGGCGAAATCGGGATTGGCCGGCAGCAGGGCGACACCGCTGCGTGTGCGCCGGAATTCCTTCACCGTGATCTCGCCTTCGATGCGGGCGACGACGATCTGGCCGTTGCGCGCGTCGGGCGTGCGATGCACCGCGATCAGGTCGCGGTCGAGGATGCCGGCGTCGCGCATGCTCATGCCTTCGACGCGCAGGAGGAAATCCGGGCGCGGGCGGAACAGGTAACGGTCGAGGCCGATTTCGCGCTCGACGTGCGCATCGGCGTCGATCGGCGCGCCGGCGGCGACGCGGCCGACGAGGGGCAGACGCAGGATGTCCGCGCGCGCGGCGTCGGCGCGCACCGCCTCGCGCCGCTGCGGCAGCCGGATCGCGCGCGCCTTGCCCGGCACGAGTTCGATCGCGCCTTTCTGCGCGAGCGCCTGCAGATGGAATCCCGCCGCGCGCGGCTGGCTGAAGCCGAAGGCCGCGGCGATCTCCTCGTGCGTCGGCGGCAGGCCTTCGCGGGCGAGGTGGTCGCGGATGAAATCGAGAATCTGCTGCTGGCGGGCGGTGAGTTTGTTCATACTACTAATTTAAGTAGTATTTCGTCCGCGTGCAACCCCGGCGCTTTGGCGGCTGCAAGAAGGACGAAAAGAAGGAAGGATGGCGAACGCCTCGGCGAGAGTGCTCCGCTTTGCAGAAACGCATTGCGGCCGCGCTCTCCGCACCGACTCCCCCTTGACGGCGAAATGCGCGCTATGCGACGGTCGGACAAATCGGACAATTCGAAACGGGTCAGGCAGCGGTGAATCGAACGCGGGGATTTTTTCATATCAGCTCGAACCGGCCGCTCTTCCCGTGAGCTTCGAACACACGCTTCCCGGCGCGGTCTTCGCGCGCGCCGATGCTGAGCCCGGATCGCCGGGCGTTTCCGCTGCGCACACGCTGCGGCGGCGCAATGAGAAAACGCCGCGCTCCGCGGCCGCGCACCGCGAAACCGAACCCACCCGGAAAAGCAGCCTGAGACCCTGACGATGCCGTTTGTCGATGCCCAAGCAGTTGCACGAAACGAATACGATGTGATCGTCGTCGGCTCGGGAGCCGGCGGCGGCCAGACGGCCTACACGCTGACGATGGAAGGCGCGCGCGTGCTCATGCTCGAAGCGGGCAGAAAGTACGACCCGGCCACCGAGACGGCGATGTTCCAGACCCCGGACATGGCGCCGCTGCGCGGCACGAACACCCCGGAGAAACCGTTCGGCTTCTACGATGCGACGGTCGACGGCGGCTGGCAGGTGCCCGGCGAGCCCTACACCCTCGCGAGCAATGAGAAGGGCGCACGCTTCGACTGGTGGCGCGCGCGCATGCTCGGCGGCCGGACGAACCACTGGGGCCGCATCTCGCTGCGCAACGGCCCTTACGACTTCAAACCGCGTGCGCGCGACGGACTCGGTTTCGACTGGCCCATTTCCTACGAGGACATGGCGCCGTACTACGACAAGGTCGAGATGCTCGTCGGCATCTACGGCGCCAACGACGGGCTGGAAAACACGCCCGATTCGCCGGCGGGCTGCCTGCTGCCGCCGCCGAAGCCGATCGTCAGCGATCTGCTCGTGCAGAAGCATACGGCGAAGCTCGGCTTCCCGACGATCGCCGGCCATCGCGCCGTGCTCACCGCGCCGCTCGATTGGAAGAATGCGCCGGCCAAACTGCATCCGGGCAATACGAAGGCGCAGGAGATCATCGCGCGCGACATGCGCAAGCGCTCGCCGTGTTTCTGGGCGACGCCGTGCGGCCAAGGCTGCTCGATCCGTGCCAACTACCAGTCGACCACGGTGCACCTGCCGCCGGCGCTCGATACCGGCAAGCTCGACATCCTGACCGACGCGATGGTGGCGGAAGTGACGCTGGCGAAGGACGGCCGCGCTGCGGGCGTGCGCTTCATCGACCGGCGCTCGGGCAAATCGATGCAGGCGAACGCGCGCGTCGTCGTGCTCGCGGCGAGCGCGTGCGAGACGGTGCGCATCCTGCTCAATTCGAAGTCGACGCACTTTCCGCATGGCCTCGCCAACTCGAGCGGCAAGGTCGGCAAATACCTCATGGACACCGTCGGCAGCGATTTCTCGGGGCAGATCCCGCTGCTGGAAAATCTGCCGCCGCACAACGAAGAGGGCGTCTCCGGCCTGCACATGTACGTGCCGTGGTGGGGCTACAAGGCGCAGAAGGCCGGCAAGCTTCCGTTCGCGCGCGGATACCACATCGAATTCAACGGCGGCCGGCGCATGCCGCAGTTCGGTACGGCCGCCGGCATCGAGTGGCTCACGGGCGGCAGCTACGGCGCCGGGTTCAAGGAGGACGCACGGCGCTACTACGGTTCGATGATCCATTTCGCCGGGCGCGGCGAGATGATTCCGAACGAGCATTCCTATTGCGAGATCGATCCGCAGGTGAAGGACAAGTGGGGCATCCCGGTGCTGCGCTTCCACTGGCAATGGTCGGAGCACGAGACGCGCCAGGCCGCGCACATGCAGAAGACGTTCGCCGATCTGATCGAATCGATGGGCGGGCGCATGCACAAGCCGCCCGAGCAGGACGGGGCCAAGGCGATCGAGCCCGGCGGCAGCATCATCCACGAGGTCGGCGGCGCGCTGATGGGCGACGATCCCGATCGTTCGGTCTTGAACAAGTGGTGCCAGGCCTGGGACGTGAAGAATCTCTTCCTCGCCGACGGCGCGCCGTTCCCCTCGAACGCGGACAAGAACCCGACCTTGACCATCATGGCCAACGCCTGGCGCGTGGCCGATCACATACTCGACCGCATGCGGCGGAAGGAGCTCTGATGGACCGGCGTACGAGCCTGCGATGGATGCTGACCGCGGCGGCGACCTGGCCGCTCGCCCCGCTGGCGGCGCCCGCCGCAACGGCGGCGGATGCAAGGGAAGCCAAACCCTACGGTTCCGATCCGAAGCTGATCGACCCGTATCATCCGGGCGAACTGTGGCCGTTGACGTTCACGCCGGCGCAGCGCCGGCTGGCGACGGTGCTGTGCGATACGATCATCCCCGCCGATGCCACCTCGCCGAGCGCTTCGGCCGTGGGCGTGGTCGATTTCATCGACGAATGGATCAGCGCGCCGTACCCGCGCCAACGCGAAGACCGCAGGACGGTGCTCGACGGCTTCGCCTGGCTCGACGCCGAATCCAAGCGGCGCCATTCGAAACTCGCGGTCGAGCTCGGTGCGGAACAGCTGCACGGCATCTGCGACGACATCTGCTATCTGCCCAAGGCCAAGGCGGAGTTCCGCGAAGCGGCGAAATTCTTCGCCAAGTATCGCGACCTGACCGCCGGCGGTTTCTATACGACGCCGCAGGGCCGAGAGGATCTGCGCTACGTCGGCAACAAGCCGCTGGCGCGGTTCGACGGCCCGCCCCTGGAAGTGTTGAAGAAGGTGGGCCTGGCTTGAACGGCGAGTGTTCGTCTTCGCCGGCATGCCGCAAGGCGCCGGGTTTTCGGACTGCATTTGTATACTTTTTCGAATTCTGGCCATGATCGGCCGAACCGATTCGACGACACTGGGACATTGCCAATGAAGCGCAAAAAACGATTCGTGTTGCTGGCCGCGGCCATCGGCTTGACCGGCGTGCTCGGCGCCGCCCGGGCCGCGGAAGAAAAATCTCCGACCGGGTACACCGACACGCCGCTGCTGCCCGGCAGCCCGTGGCGCGTGCACGACGCCCACCGTCCGCGGCCGCGCGTCGTCGCGCCGGCCAAGTCCGGGCAAGCGGCGGCGGCCCCTTCCGATGCGACGATCCTGTTCGACGGACGCAACCTCGATGCGTGGCGATCGGAAAAGGGCGGACCCGCCGGCTGGAAGGTCGAGAACGGATACGCGGAAGTCGTCGGCGGCAGCGGCGATATCGTCACCAAGGAGAAATTCGGCGACTGCCAGCTGCACGTCGAATTCCGCGAACCGTCGCCGCCCACGGGAGAAAGCCAGGAGCGCGGCAACAGCGGCGTGTTCCTCGCCGGCCTTTACGAGATCCAGATACTCGACAGCTACGACAATCCGACCTACGCCGACGGACAGGCTGCGGCGGTCTACGGGCAGGCGCCGCCGCTGGTCAACGCGGCGCGGCCGCCCGGCGAATGGCAGGCGTACGACATCGTCTACACGAGCCCGCGCTTCAAGGACGGCAAGCAGTCGACGCCCGGCTACGTCACGGTCTTCCACAACGGCGTGCTGGTGCAGAACCACACTCAACTGCTCGGCGCCTCGGTGCATCACGCGCTGCCGAAACAGGTCGTGCACGAGGTGGAGATGCCGCTGAAGCTGCAGGACCACGGCATGCCGATCCGCTTCCGCAACATCTGGATACGCCCGCTCGCGGACAAATAGCGGGGCGGCGGCGCCTTCGGTCTTGTGTTCCGCCCGGAAGTGGATGCTTGGTTGACGCGACAAGGCGCGGCGGCTCGCCGTGCCGATCGGCGTCCGCGACGTCCGCGCCGCATTCGCTGCCGGTGAGCGCCGAATTCCTTGGTTGCGACAACCCCGAGCGGGCTCCCGCAAGGGCAGGAATGCGTTCGCGGTCGGGCGGAGGCTTTCGATATTGCCGACTGTCTGCAAGGGGCTGCCCGTCCGCTGCGAGCCCCGTTCGCGAAGAAGAAATCGATGAGGCGCGGCTGGAGTGGCTGCGCCGCGGCTTCCGGTTGCAGGGGTTCTGAGACTGAGCCGGGCCTCTCCTTCGGCTTGATTCCGATGCGTTCTCGCTTTTTTTGAAAACGTGAATTAAGTCACAATAAGAACAGAAGGATTTAAACCCCGGGGCAAAATCGGCAGCCAGCGCTGTGCAAATGGCCGTGGCCGTTCGGATGAGGCGACGAAAGCAAGGAAAGCGATGGGCATGAGCACCGACGATGGGCATCACGAATCGGCTGGCCGGGAAGAGGATGCCTTGCCGAAACAGCCGAGTCGAAAAGATCGGTTCGAACGAGGCGATCTGATCGACGTGTCTCAATACGCCGGGGCAGTCGGGTTCGTATTTCCGGTCGCGCTGACTCGGGAAGTGTGGGAAGCGCTTGTCGACATACAGCACGACTGGCCGCTGATGGAACGGACTCAGCGCGCCGCGGAACGACGGATCCTGGAAATCCTGCTGCGCGCCCTACACGTCGTGCGCGGCGTGGACGTCCGCAGTGATGCGGCGCAATTCTGCCTGTATCGGTTTACCAGCGAAGCCGAACGGGAAAAGTGCGGGCGGATCGCGATCAGAAACGATCTTCGCGTCCATTGCGGCCCGGGAGATTCGGGCGAAGCGGTAATCACCATTTCGCTACTCGGCTCGCGGTAGCCAAGCCCGCCGTTCGCGCCTGCAATGCGGCGAGAGAACGAGGGCTTCGAGTATTCAAAGGTCCTTCCCTGGACAAAGTCCTTTTCGTCCGTGAGCAATGCGACTTGAATCACGCTTTATCGTGCGAGATGAAAGCGGGCAATAGGGTGCGGCGTTCCCTGCTTCGCGCCCCCCGAGTGCAGCGACGCATGGCGGCGGCGTGAACGGGTCATCGGCAGCATGGACCGTGCTTTCGGCAAACGAATCCGTCGCGACCGTACCGGACCTCGGTCGTCGCCCGTGCCGGCCTCCTTGCCGATGGGGTGCCGGCGCATGCACGCCCATGCGCTACGGGAGGCAGATGCGGGCTGCAAGAGGAAATCCAGGCCAAGTCGAACGGCCTCTTTGCCGTTGAAATCCGCGATGGATGCGCGAGCCTTCGCCGATTCCGCAGCCTTGAAGATGCGACGCAAAAGACCGAAGCTTGACGATGGCGAGGGGCGCGAAATGCTTTCCGGGACGGCATTGCGCCGCGCCGATTCGCGATGGTTTGCAAGCGACGTTTCGCGTCTTGCGCTTTGGATAGGAGAATCGAGGATGAAGCATTGAGCAGCAAAGGGATTTCGTCGATTTTGTTTATCTGCATGGGCAACATCTGCCGTTCGCCCGTCGTCGAGGCGGTGGCGCGCCGGCGCTTCGCGAGCGCGGGGCTCGATATCGAGGTCGATTCGGCCGGCACCGAGGACTATCACGTCGGCGAGGCGCCGGATCGGCGCTCGCTCGCCAGCGCGCTTGCGCGCGGTTACGACGCTTCCGCGCACCGCGCGCGGCAGGTGGAGGCCGAAGACTTCGAGCGCTTCGACAAGCTGCTCGTGATGGATCGGACGAACCTGCGCGCGCTGACGCGCATGGCGCCGGGCGAGGGGCACGATCGCATCGCGATGTTCCTGCCGTGGGCGGGCCTTGTCGACCCGCACGATCTGCCCGATCCGTACTATGGCCAGGCGCAGGATTTCGAACGCGTCGTCGCCCTCGCGGAGCAGGGAATCGACGGATTGGTCGCCAGGCTGCGCGCGGGGAAGGCGTAGCCGTGCGTTCGGATCGGGGTTCGCTTTCCGGTCATGCCGGAAGCGTCACGACGACAGGCGTTCCCGCGCGGTGGGCCGGGCTTTGCGCAGCGACCACCCCAGCGTCATCCCGGCTGCGGCGAGCAGGATCGCGCCGGCGCCGATAAGCTGGACGGCCTGCAGTCGATGACCGAAGGCGATCCGGTCGACCAGGATCGCGACGATCGGATAGATGAAGGACAAGGCGCCGGTCAGGCTCGTCGGCAGCTTCTGGATGGCGCCGTAGAGCAGGATGTACATCAGACCGGTATGCACGACGCCGAGTGCGATCAGCAGGCTCCACGCGTCCGCAGCGGAGGGAGCGCGCGCGAAATCCGTCAGCGGTGCGAGCGCGAATGTGCCGACCGAAACCTGGACGAGCGCGATCAGGTGGGGCGGCACGCCTTTGAGCTTCTTCGCGACGATCGAGGCGACGGCATAGAGCAGCGCGGCACCGAGCGCCAGCAGGATTCCCGCGAGGTAGTCGGACCCGGACTGACCGCTTCCGGCCTTGGCCTGGACGATCAGCAGCATCCCGGCGAAGGCGAGAGCAAGCCAGCCCAGCTTGGCCGGCGTGAGCCGTTCGGCGAAGAACAGCGCGCCGAGTGCGACGAGCATGAAGGGCTGAGTGTTGTACACCGCCGTGGCGATCGAGATCGAGGCGCGCGGATAGGCGGCGAACAGCAGCAGCCAGTTGCCGACGATGGCGAAGCCGCCGAGCACTGCCAGGCCCAGTTGGCGGCGCGTGATCGCGCCGCGCCTCAGGAGCCCCATCGCGGCGCATACGACCGCCAGCGTCGCCGCGCCGAACAGGCAGCGCCAGAACACGACGGCGACGACGTCCTGGCCGGAGCTGACGACGAACCAGCCGATCGTGCCGGAGATGATCATGGCGGCGGTCATCTCGGCGGTGCCGCGAAATTTCTCGTCCATTGGTGCGCTCCGAAGTGGAAATCGAGGCAATAGCGTAGTAGGCTGGAAACGTCGTTTATATATCGAAAATTAGGGATCAAGACATTCTTTCCTAATATTGATGAGATATGGTCCTAGAAAACCTAAAATTGGAAGAATTGGATGAAATCGATCGGCGCATCGTCCGGATTCTCGTCGACGACGCGCGCATTTCGCTGAAGGAGCTCGCTGCGCAGGTGAAACTGTCCTCGCCGAGCGTCGCCGAACGCCTGCGCCGGCTCGAAGAGCGCGGCGCCATCCGCGCGTTCACGGTCGATGTCGACCCGCGCGCGCTCGGCTACGAACTGCAGGCGATCGTGCGCATCCGGCCGCTGCCCGGAAAGTTGTTGATCGTGCAAAAACTGATCGCCGAGATCGGCGAATTTTCCGAATGCGACAAGGTCACCGGCGACGACTGCTTCATCGGGCGCCTGCATCTGCGCTCGATCGAGCATCTCGACCGGATCCTGGACCGCATCTCCGACAAGGCCGAGACGAGCACGGCCATCGTCAAAGCGCAGCCGGTCAGACGGCGTCCGCCGAAATTCTGAGCCGCGCTTGCGGCGGCCGCGCCGCGCCCGCATTGTGAGTACCATCGCGCCGGCGCAGACGACATGACCCCGGGACCATCCAGCACGTGAACGACAGCAATACCCCATCTTTCGACGGCAAGGAGTTCGTGCGCACTCTGACGAGCTCGCCCGGCGTGTACCGCATGTTCGATGCGCGCGGCGAACTGCTCTACGTCGGCAAGGCCGGCAATCTGAAGAAGCGGGTCGGCAGCTATTTCCTCAAGCCGCGGCTCGAGCCGCGCATCATGTCGATGATCTCGCAGATCGCGCGCATGGAGACGACGCTGACGCGCACCGAGGGCGAAGCCCTCCTGCTCGAAGCGCAGCTGATCAAATCGCTCAAGCCGCGCTACAACATCCTGCTGCGCGACGATAAGAGTTATCCGTACGTATATCTGTCCGAAGGCGAAGCCCGCGGAAAAGTGCAGGAAGGCACTTTTCCGCAAAGTGAGGAATATCCGCGCATCGCCTTCCATCGCGGCGCCAAGGCGGGCAAGGGCAAATACTTCGGCCCGTTTCCGAGCGCGTGGGCGGTGCGCGAAAGTCTCAACCACATGCAGAAGATCTTCCTCGTGCGCCAGTGCGAGGACAGCTATTTCCGCAACCGCTCGCGGCCCTGCCTGCAGTATCAGATCGGCCGCTGCAGCGCGCCATGCGTGGGCCTGATCGGTAGGGACGAATACCAGGACAGCGTACGCCACGCGGCGATGTTCCTCGACGGCAAGAGCGACGCGGTGATCGGCGAACTGATCGGCTCGATGGAGCGCGCCAGCGCCGCGCTCGAATTCGAGAAGGCCGCGCGCCTGCGCGACCAGGTCTCGACCTTGAAGCGCCTGCTCGCGAAGAACTATGTGCAGGGGGCCAGCGCGGATCTCGATGCGATCGCCTGCCGCATCGCGGGCGGCGTCGCCTGCGTCTCGGTCATGTATTTCCGCAACGGCGTCAACCTGGGTTCGCGCGATTTTTTCCCGAAGCTGCCGCACGATGCGGACGTCGCCGACGTGCTGACCTCGTTCATCGCGCAGTACTACGTGGACAAGCCGGTGCCGCGCGAACTGCTCGTCGAGCGCGAGCTGGAAGACGCCGCCCTGCTCGCGCAGGCGTTCGCCGAACAGGCCGGGCATGAAGTCGAGATCAAGCACAATGTGCGTGCCGAGCGCGCCCGCTTTCTCGAGCTTGCCGCGAAGAATGCCGAAGCGGCGTTGGCGGCGCGCCTGGCGAGCAACGAAACCCAGCGCGAGCGCTTCGAATCGCTGCGCGATCTGCTCGGCCTCGACGAGATGCCGGAACGCCTGGAGTGCTTCGACATCAGCCACACGATGGGCGAGGCGACGGTCGCCTCCTGCGTCGCCTACGGGCCGGAAGGGCCGGTCAAGGCGCAGTACCGACGTTACAACATCGCCGGCATCGAGCCTGGCAACGACTACGCGGCGATGCGGCAGGCGCTCGAGCGACGTTTCCGCCGCGCCGCGGAGGTGGCGGAAGAAGCGACGAAAAGTCAGCCGACCCTCGGCCCTCAGCCCTCGATCCCCGAAGCGCCAACAAAGACGATCGAATCGAAGGCGGCGGCGGAATCCCCGACGCTGCCGGACATCCTGCTTATCGACGGCGGCAAGGGCCAGGTCCGGCAGGCGCTCGAGGTGCTGGCCGATCTCGCCATAACGAGCGTGCTCGTCGTCGGCGTGGCCAAGGGCGTCGAGCGCCGGGCGGGGCACGAGACCCTGATCCTCGGTGCCAGCGGCAAGACCCTGTGGCCCGGCCCCGAGTCGCCCGCGCTGCATCTGATCCAGAGCGTGCGCGACGAAGCGCATCGCTTCGCCATCACCGGCCACCGCAAGCAGCGCCAGAAAGCTCGAGATACGAGCAAGCTCGAAGACATCGCCGGCATCGGCGCGAAGCGTCGCGCGGCGCTGCTCAAGCACTTCGGCGGATTGCCGGGCGTGGTCAATGCCGGCGTCGAGGAAATCGCCCGGGTCAAAGGCATGAGCCGCGATCTGGCCGAGAAAATCTACGCGATGTTCCACGGCTGAGGTGTGTAGACTCTAGGGCTGAGGGTCGAGGGCCGAGGGCTGAAAAGCAAAGAACGCCACGGCTTGGAAGTACTCGATCGGCGGCCCTCAGCCCTTTGCCCTCAGCCCCAGTTTTCACGAATGCATCTGACCTGGCCGACCATCCTCACGCTGTTCCGCATCGCGCTGCTGCCGGTGATGGTCGTCGTGTTCTATATCGATTTCCGCGGGGCGAACGTCGCTGCGGCGCTGATCTTTCTGCTCGCCGCGTTGACCGACTGGCTCGACGGCTACATCGCGCGGCGCTACAACATGTGGTCGGCGTTCGGCGCGTTCCTCGATCCGGTCGCCGACAAGCTGATGGTCGCGGTGACGCTGTTCCTGCTCGTACAGGAAAACCCGACCCCGCTGCTCGCCGTGACCAGCGCGGTCATCGTCGGCCGCGAGATCACGATTTCGGCGCTGCGCGAATGGATGGCAGAGATCGGCGAGCGCACGCGCGTCAACGTCGCCATGCTCGGCAAGGTCAAGACCGTCATGCAGATCGTGGCGATCGAAGTGCTGCTCTATCAGCACGATCTCGAGGGCCTGCGCCTGTTCCATGCCGGCGAAACCCTGCTCGTCATCGCCGCGGCGATGACGATCTTGTCTGCGTTCGAGTACCTGCGCGCGGCATGGCCGGTACTGCGCGATCGGCGTTGAGGAAATTTTGCAATTTTGTTGTTGACAGACGCCCGATGAGACGGCATTATTTCGGGCTCACGCGGGAATAGCTCAGTTGGTAGAGCACGACCTTGCCAAGGTCGGGGTCGCGAGTTCGAGTCTCGTTTCCCGCTCCAGTTTCAAGCAAAACCTCGGTGAGCCGAGGTTTTGTTTTTTAAAGCGGAACCCGACCTGCTATGGTTGCGGTTCAGCGCAATGGCCAGGTGGCAGAGTGGTCATGCAGCGGCCTGCAAAGCCGTGTACGCCGGTTCGATTCCGACCCTCGCCTCCAAGTTGGCTGCCGATGCGGTCGTCCGTGATCGCCGAGACTAAAAAGCGGCTGTTCCTGGCCGTACTTCGCAATGAGAAATGCCTTGCCCGGGTGGCGAAATCGGTAGACGCAGCGGACTTAAAATCCGCCGAACCCTGATAGGTTCGTGCCGGTTCGAGTCCGGCTCCGGGCACCACTGAAGCCGAGATACATAGCCGTTCTTCGGGTGGCAGGCTCGCCGTTTCCGGCATCGTTTCCCCCTATACTTTTTCCAACGATCCGGCGCCGTCCGGGATTGGGCGGGGTTCATGTCTAGCTCTTCTCAAGAGCTGCAAATTCAGCACGCTCTGCAACTTGCGCGGACTGGAAATTTGCCGGGAGCGGTGGGAATCCTGCGAAGGGTGATCGCCGAATTTCCGCACGTCGCTGCACCGCATTTCCTGCTTGCAGTGCTTTTGCAGGAATCGGGCGCGTCGCAGCCGGCGCTCGAGGAAATCGAGCGCGCGGTGTCGCTGGATCCCGGCAATATCGCGATGCAAGAACTGAAGGCAGTGATATTGATGGCATTGGGTCGGGTCGGCGATGCGGAGACCCATGCGCGCTCGCTGTTGGCGAGCGGGATCGACCGGCCGCAATTGTGGTGGTGCGTGGGGATGTCCTTGCATCGACAAGGGCGCCTCGACGAGAGCGCTGCTGCGCTTCGTTCCGCGCTCGCATCGCGTCCGGGCTTTTCTCAAGCGCGTCAACTGCTGATGCGCACGCTTCTTTTGCAAAAGCAAAATGACGCGGCCTTGGAAATTGCCTCGGCCGAAGGGTTCCTCGACGAAGGCGCAGTACTGCAGATCACCATTGACGATTTTTTGTCGGCAGGTGCGGTCGATCAGGCGATCGAGCTTTTGCGTCGCGAGTCAGGGAGGGATGTCAAACATTACGAAGTGTCGATTCGAATCGCGCGATTGCTTCATCAGCTCGGCCGGTCCAGCGAAGCCTTGGCGTGGAGCGAACAGGCTCGCGAGTTGAAGCCGAACGAGTTGGAACCGCAGGAAATGCGCGCGGTCACCCTGATCGACCGCGGGGAAGTTGAGCCCGGCCTCGAGATGTACAAGCGATTGCTTGCTCGCGCCGACTTTGGCCCAGAGTCGGCGAATCGCCTCTTGATTCTCTCCCACTACGATCAGGCCGAGGACAACGAAAAGCTCTTCGGCGCGCACGTCGATTGGGTGAAGCGATATGCTCGACCATTCGGCGGGCGATTCGGCACGACGCAAAGCCGTGATCCGGAGCGCCGCCTTCGCATCGGCTGGGTTTCGCCGCGATTCAGCGCGGGTCCGGTGGCAAGCTTTTTCAAAGGCACGCTTGCCGCCTTTGATCGGCAAACGTTTCAACACGTCCTGGTTTCGTTCGGTGCTGCCGAGGATCGGGATACGGCGGATTTTCGTGGGCTGGCCGATGAATGGTTGGAAGTCCGGGATCTCCCGGACGAGGCATTGCTGAACCGCCTTCGCGATGCGAATTTCGACATCGTGGTCGACCTGGCCGGCCATTCGTTCGGCAACAGGTTGTGCGTCCTGGCTCAACGGGTGGCGCCGATCCAGCTCTGCTGGCTCGACTATTTCAACACCACCGGCGTGGCCGCCATCGACGGCTGGATCAGCGATCAATGGCTGACGCCGGAAGATTCGCCGCAGCGGTACGTCGAACCGCTGTACCGCCTGCGCACCGGGCGCTTCTCCTACACGCCGCCCAAAGAGGCTCCGCCGACGGACTACGGCGGCGGTTCCGCGCCCGTTTTCGTGTCCTTCAATCGTTTGGCCAAGTTGAATGAGAAAGTACTGGATGCATGGTCGGCGATCCTGCATCGAGTCCCTGCATCGCACCTGGAGTTGGGTGCGGGACTGTTGATCGATCCGATTGTCCGAACCCGGATCGTCGAGCGCTTCGCCGAGCGCGGCATCGGCACCGAGCGTATTCATCTGTACGCAACGCGGTCTTACGCCGACTTGCTCGCTGCCTATCGCCGCACCGACATCGCTCTCGATCCATTTCCCTTTTCCGGATGTACAACGACCGCCGATGCCCTGTGGATGGGGGTGCCGGTGGTGACGATGCCGGGGACGACCTTCGTCAGTCGTCAAAGCGCCAGTCTGCTGCATCGGATGGGGCGCTCCGAGTGGGTGGCAGACGATACGAACGACTACATCGAGCGCGCGGCGGCGATGGCGGAGCGAGTGGACGATCTGAGAGCGGCGCGCGCCCTTTTACGTGAAGACGCGCGCCGCGCGCTATGCAACGCGAGCGAGCAGGCAGCGGAAATGGCCGGGATGTTTCGTCTTCTTTGGAAGAATAATTGCGATAACGGCCCGGGAATTTGAATCCGCGCCGAGCGGCTATTACTCAATCGGGAGAACGGGGGATTTTAGGCAAGAAACGAGATCACGGTATCTCGTCGAAGCGGCAACCCTTATAGAGAAAGACCCCGGGCGTTCCAGCGCCCGGGGTCAAGTTCGTAATCGCCTTGCGGTCGGAGATTACGGTGCAAACCCTACGCCTGAATGCGGTGTCGCTCAAGTTACCTACGCTGAATATCGGGACCTCGTTGGGGAGTGTTCAATTTCGTGAAGTATCAGATTGGGTAAATATGTCGAGATTGGCGATTGTTTTTGTATTGATTTCTGTATCCACAATTCCGATCGAGCGATTCCGAGCGGATATGGCAAAAAACTGCATGACCGATCGTCGCAACGAAATGCCGGGGTGATTAGGGTATTTATCAATAGGGCTGTTCCAGGGAATACGCTGAAACGAGCCGCGCGCTGACATGCAAAATAGTAGCGCGCGGCGAACATCGGCGTCGGCTTGGAGGGGCGGCCGACAGAAAAAGATTGAGCGAAAAAAGCAAGGCCGCCTTTGCGGCGGCCTTGCGGTGGGGTGCTTTGCGATCGGGGGACGCTTCAGGGGCTGGCTTCGACTTGATCCAGGCTCGTTTTGTCGCCCTTCGGACGCGGGGCATCGAGCACGCTGCCGGTGACGAGATAGTAGATCGATTCGGCGATGTTGGTGACGTGATCGCCGATGCGCTCGACGTTCTTGGCGATGAACATCAGATGGGTACCGATCGCGACGTGCTGCGGGTCGGCCTTCATGTAGTCGATCAGGCGGCGCGAGATGCCGGTGTAGGTGTCGTCGATCTGTTCGTCGCAGGCCCAGACGGTGATGGCTTTTTCCTGGTTGCGTTCGCTGAACGCGGTGACGACGTCGGCGAGCTGCTTCTTGGCGAGTTCGCCGAGTTCGCCGATCTCGACCAGCCAGGGTTCCGGCGAATGCGAACCGAGCGCAATGACGCGCTTGCAGATATTGGCCGAGAAGTCGCAGATGCGTTCGAGCTCGACGACGATGCGCAGGGTCGAGATCACTTCGCGGAAGTCGCGCGCGATCGGCTGGCGCAGAGCGAGCACGCGGATCGCGCGCGATTCGATGTCGCGCTCCAGCGCATCGACGTCGATGTCGTCGCGGATCACGCGCGCGGCGGCTTCCACGTCGCGCGTGCGCAAAGCCTTCATCGTGGCTGCGAACTGGCTTTGCGCGGATTCGCCCATGCGCGCGATCGCGGCATTGAGCTGGGAGAGTTCGTCGTCGAAGCTCTTTACGATATGTTCGGACATAGGTGGTTAGGGCTGAGGGCTGAGGGCCGAGGGCTGAAAAGCGCCAGGGCCCGGAAGGCTCTTGATCTTCAGCCCTCGGTCCTCGGCCCTCAGCCCTACGTTTTTAACCGTATCTTCCGGTTATGTAGTCTTCGGTCATCTTCTTCGTCGGATTCTCGAAGATCGTGGTGGTGTCGCCGAACTCGATCAACTCGCCCAGGTACATGAAGGCGGTGTAGTCGGAAACGCGCGATGCCTGCTGCATGTTATGGGTGACGATCGCGATCGTATAGCGTTCTTTCAGTTCTTCGACGAGTTGCTCGATCTTGCCGGTGGCGATCGGGTCGAGCGCCGAGGTCGGCTCGTCGAGCAGGATCACCTCGGGCTTGAGGGCGACCGCGCGCGCGATGCACAGGCGCTGCTGCTGGCCGCCGGAGAGGCCCAGCGCGCTCTGATGGAGCTTGGCCTTCACCTCTTCCCACAGCGCGCCCTGGCGCAGCGCTTCCTCGACGCGCGCGTCCATGTCGGCCTTCGACAGCCGCTCGTAGTGGCGGATCGCATAGGCGACGTTGTCGTAGATCGACATCGGGAACGGCACCGGCTTCTGGAACACCATGCCGACCTTGCTGCGCAGGCGGTTGAGCGGGTACTTCGCATCGAGGATGTTCTCGCCGTCGAGCAGCACCTGGCCCTTGGCTTCGAGCTTGGGATAGATCGAGTAGATGCGGTTGAAGATGCGCAGCAAGGTGGACTTGCCGCAGCCCGACGGACCGATCAGCGCCGTGACCTTGCGTTCGGCGATGTCGAGACTGACGTTCTTCAGCGCATGGAATTTGTCGTAGTAGAAGTCCAGGCCGCGCGCCGACATTTTCGGCGCAGCCGCGGCCGCCGTATTCGCATCGGTGCCGGGCGGCGGCGTGACCAGGGAAACGTTGCCGGTCGTCGCCAACGGAACATTGGGATTAGTCATTGGACACCTTGTTGCGCAACAGTATCGCGCGGGAAATCAGACTCAGCGCGAGCACGAACAGCGTCACGATCAGCGCACCGGCCCAGGCCAGTGATTTCCAGCCGGCATCCGCGCTCATCGCGAATTTGTAGATCACGACCGGCGCCGAGGCCATCGGCTGGGCGATGTTCGTGCTCCAGAACTGGTTGTCGAATGCGGTGAACAGCAGCGGCGCGGTCTCGCCCGAGATGCGCGCGAGCGCGAGCAGCACGCCGGTGACGATGCCGGGCAGGGCGGCGCGGTAGAGGATCTGCACCGTCACCTTCCACTGCGGCACACCGAGCGACAGGCCGGCCTCGCGCATCGCGCTCGGCACGAGCTTGAGCATTTCGTCGGTCGTGCGCACGACCACGGGCAATACGATCAGGGCGAGCGCGATCGAGCCCGACAACGCCGAATAGTGGCCGACCTGCTTGACCACCACGGTGTAGACGAACATGCCGAGCACGATCGACGGCGCGGACAGCAGAATGTCGTTGAAGAAGCGGATCGCTTCGCCGAGGCTCGACTTCTTCGCGTACTCGGCGAGATAGGTGCCGGCGGCGATGCCGATCGGCGCTCCGATCAGGATCGCGAGCAGGCAGATGATCGCGCTGCCGGCGAAGGCATTGAGCAGCCCGCCTTCGTCGCCGGGCGGCGGCGTCATCATCGTGAACAGTTTGCCGTTGAGCGCGGAAATGCCGGTGAAGAACGTCGTCCACAGGATCCAGGCCAGCCAGAACAGGCCGAAACCGGTCGATAGCAGGGCGAAGCCGAGGCCGATGCCGTTGACGATGCGGCGGCGGAAATAGAGACGATCGGCGACCGCGGCGCGTTTCTCTTCGGCGAGGCGGCGGGCTTCGTTGCGATCCGGCTGCGCGTTCATGCCTTGCCCTCGCGTTTCTCCATTTTCCGCAGCATCAGCTTCGCGATCATCAGCACGATGAAGGTGACGACGAACAGCAGGAAGGCGAGCGCGATCAACGAGGAACGGAAGATTTCCGAATCCGCTTCGGCGAATTCGTTCGCGATCGTCGCCGCGATCGAGTTGCCCGGCTCGAGCAGGGACAGGGAAAGGCGATGCACGTTGCCGAGCACGAAGGTCACCGCCATCGTTTCTCCGAGCGCGCGGCCGAGGCCGAGGAAGATGCCGCCGATCACCGCGGTGCGCGTGTACGGCAGGACGATGTCCCAGGCCACTTCCCAGGTCGTCGAGCCGAGCGCATAGGCCGACTCCTTGAGCCGCGTCGGCACGGTGAGGAACACCTCGCGCATCACCGAGGAAATGAACGGAATCACCATGATCGCGAGGACGATGCCGGCGGTCAGCATGCCGAGACCGAGTTGCGGACCGCGGAACAGCGGACCGATGATGGGCCACGTACCGAGATGGTCGTTGAGCCAGGGGATGACGTATCTGCCCATGATCGGCACGAAGACGAACAGGCCCCACATGCCGTAGATGATCGAGGGGATGCCCGCGAGCAGTTCGATCGCCGAGCTGACCGGCGCGCGCAGCCAGGTCGGCGCGATCTCGGTCAGGTAGAGGGCGATGCCGAAGCTGATCGGCACCGCGATGATCAGGGCGATGGCCGCCGTCACCAGGGTGCCGTAGACCGGCGCCAGCGAGCCGAACTGTTTGCCGACCGAGTCCCACTCGGACGACACGAGAAACTTGAAGCCGAACGTGGCGAACGCTTCGCGGCCGCCCCACAAGGTGGTCAACGCGATGCCGGCGAGGGTGACGAGAACGAAGATGCCGCACCCGGCGACGATGCGCCGAAACGTATTGTCGGCGAGACCGTCGCGACGCGCCCTTTGTTCGTCGGTCTTTTGCACAGCGATGGATTCGGCGCTAGCGGCCATGAGCGATTCCGTGGACTTTCCGCCGCAGTCAAAAAAAGAAAAACGCCCCTCCCGAACCCGCGCGAGAGGGGCGGGGAGGGAGATTACAGTTTGACTTCCGCCTTCCAGTACGACTCGATCTGCTGGACCAGGGCGGCCGGCAGCGGCACGTAGTCGAGCGCTTCGGCCTGCTTGCCGCCTTCGGTGTAGGCGTACTTGAAGAAATCGACCACGGCCTTGGAGTGCGCGGCGTCCTTCGGCGTCTTGTAGATCAGGGCGAACGCGGTCGCGGTGATCGGCCAGGAGTCGTCGCCCGGCGCATTCGTGATCACGAGCTGGAAGTCCTTGGCGCTCTTCCAATCCGCGTGCGAAGCCGCCGCGGCGAAGCTGGCGAGGTTCGGGGTGATGAATTTGCCGGCCGAATTTTGCAGCTGCGTATAGGCCATCTTGTTCTGCAGCGCGTAGGCAAGCTCGACGTAGCCGATCGAACCGTTGATCTGCTGCACGTAGGCGGCCACGCCCGCATTGCCCTTGCCGCCGACGCCGACCGGCCACTGCACCGTGGTGCCTTCACCGATCTTTTCCTTCCACTCGGCGCTGACCTTGGACAGATAGTTCGTGTAGTTGAACGTCGTGCCCGAACCGTCCGAACGGTAGACGGCCTGGATGGCCACGTCCGGCAGCTTCACGCCCGGGTTGTTCGCGGCCAGGGCCGGATCGTTCCACTTCTTGATCTTGCCGAGGTAGATGTCGCCGAGCTGGGCGCCGGTCAGCTTGACCTCGCCGGCCTTGACGCCCTCGATGTTGACCACCGGCACGACGCCGCCGATCACGATCGGGAACTGGCCCAGGCCCGCGGCCGAAAGCTCGTCGGGCGAGAGCGGCTTGTCCGACGCGCCGAAGTCGATCGTCGCGGCCTTGATCTGCGCGATGCCCGCGCCCGAACCGCCGCCGCCGTAATTGATGTGATTGCCGGTTTTTTCGGCATAGCTCGCCGACCACTTCGTGACGATCGGCTGGACGAAGGTCGAGCCGGCGCCGGTGACGTCGACGGCCTGGGCCGAGCCCGCGAACAGGGTGGCGGCGACGGCGAAGGCCGTCAGCGAATGACGAATTCGATGGAACATGGAAACCTCCGTAGGTGGAAAACTGGCGGAGGGGCGGACGACGTACCCCGCGCCGCTCCTTACGCCGGGGCAGGCTACGCGGGGAATTTGAAAGTTTTATGACAGTGAGGCGGGGCTGAGGGCAAAGGGCTGAGGGCTGAGGAAAAAAGCGGGTTGCCGGGCGCCGAAGGCGGCTTTTTCGCCCTCAGCCCTCAGCTCTCGGCCCCAAATATGTAACAAAACGGTAAACTTGCCGCCCATCGAACCGGGACTCGTTCACATGTTTTCATTGCAGACCATCTTCGGCAAAGGCGACAAGTTCTACGGCCTGCTCGAGGCCAGCGCCGATGCCGGGCGGCAGAGCGCGCGCGCGCTGATCGCGCTGTCCAAGCAGAAGACGCCGAATCCGTCGCTCGACGAATTCCGCCTCGCCCGCCGGCGCGAAAAGCAGGTGTTCAACGACATCAGCGCCGAACTGGTCAATACCTTTGTCACCGCGCTCGAGCGCGAGGACATCGAGGCGCTGGCCGCCGCCCTGTACAAGATCCCGAAAACGGTCGAGAAATTCGCCGAACGCTATGCGATCTTCGCCGGCCAGCTCATGGACGTGGATTTCAGCTCGCGTGCGGTGATGCTGGAAAAGGGCTGCGAGGTCGTCGCCGAGATGGTCGGTCAGCTGCGCAAGGGCATGCCGCTCGACAAGATGAAGGAGCTCAACGACCGCATGCAGGCGATCGAGGGCGAGGCCGACCGGCTCATCCTCGATCTCTACCGCGACTTGTTCACCAAAGAGCACGACGCGGCGCGCCTGCTGCTGCGCAAGGACCTGTTCGAACTGCTCGAGAAGGCCATCGACCGTTGCCGTGACGCGGGCAACGTGATTTATGCGATTGCATTGAAGAATTCGTGAGAAGAAGAGGGCCGGGGGCCCAGGGCTGAGAGTTGGGATTCAACCGCCGCAAGCCCTCGATCTCCAGCCCTCGGCCCTAGGCCCTCAGCCCTGAAAGGAAAACAGAGTGAGCTTGACCCTGGTTCTTCTCGTCATCGCCGTCGCGCTGATCTTCGAGTACATCAACGGTTTCCACGACACCGCGAATTCGATCGCGACCGTGGTCGCGACCAAGGTGCTCAGTCCGGGGCAGGCCGTGCTGCTTGCGGCCGCCACCAACCTGATCGGTGCGCTCTGGGGCACGGCGGTCGCAAAGACGATTTCTTCGGGATTGGTCGACGCGGGCGTCGTCGCGATCACGCCGCAATTGCTCATCTGCGCCCTGCTCGGCGCGACGATATGGGATCTCATCACCTGGTGGTGGGGCCTGCCGTCGAGTTCGTCGCACGCTCTGGTCGGCGGTCTGTGCGGCGCTGCGCTCGCCGGCGCGCACAACAACTGGCACGCGCTGATCTGGAATCAGGCCGGCGTGCACTGGTGGGACGGCAAGGGACTCTGGCCCAAGGTGATCCTGCCGATGATCACCTCGCCGCTCGGCGGCTTCGTGCTCGGCATCGTCGTCATGGGCCTGCTGATGGCGCTGATCTCCTGGATCGGCGCGTTCGCGAACTCGGGCATCAACCAGTTCGGCAGGCCGCGCTTCGTCAACGCCTTCTTCGGCAAAGCGCAGATTCTTTCCGCCAGCGCGATGGGCCTGTCGCACGGCATGAACGACGCGCAGAAGACGATGGGCATCATCGCCCTCGCGCTTGCCGGCGCGACGAGCGCGGGCTCGCTCGACCAGCTGCCGCCGTTCCTGCATTTCCTGCGCGTCGAGCAGGATGCGGCGAAGTCGTTCGAGATCGCACTGTGGATCAAGATCGTCTGTGCGCTGACCATGGCCGCGGGCACGGCCGCGGGCGGCTGGCGCATCATCAAGACGCTCGGCCACAAGATGGTCAAGCTGCACCCGATCAACGGCTTCGCCGCGGAGACGAGCTCGGCCGCGGTGATCATCGCCGCGTCCACGGTCGGCATCCCGGTATCGACCACGCACAACATCTCGGCCGCGATCATGGGCGTCGGCGTGGCCAAGAACCCGAACGCGATCAAGTGGACCGTGGTCGAGCGCATGGTCTGGGCCTGGCTGCTGACGATCCCCGTCTCGGGCCTGATCGCCTACCTGCTCGTGCGCGTCCTGCAGGCCGTGGTGGCGTAGGACGCGCCTGCCGCAGTTTCGCCGCCCGGCTACGGCTTGGCCGCCGCAAGTATTCCCTGGCGCAGGTAACGGTCGGAGTGGTAGCTGACGTTGCGGCAGATATTGAAGCCGCGGTGGGTCAGCACGCGCCCGTCCGCAAAACCGATGCGCAAATCGCGAAGACAGCCGTTGTCGCCCCTGCGGATCGCCACCGTGGCGGATTCGCCGCCGCCGTGGATGGGGGCGTTGCCGGGCAGGACCGAATGAAAACGATCGGTGCCGGGCAGGGCGACTTCGAAAGAAGTGATGCTGTTCGGCGCCGTATTGATCAGGTCGACGTAGTAGACGACGTCGGCCGAAGCCGCATTCGACAGCACGGCAAGCAAGCTGAAAACGAGGACTTTGCGCACAAACGTTCTCCAATTCCGTTGCGGGGGCCGAAGCGCGGCGATCGCTGCAGCCTCCGCAGGAATAGAGACTGCCGACCGCGCCGCGGTTGCGCGGAATCCTCGTGCACGGCACCGGCCCGCACCATCGACGCGGGACGAATCGTTGCCGTGCGCGGACGAATCGCAATCCTTTGCAACCATTCTTCCCGTCGCCCCTATCTCATGCGTACGATGAACGCCGACGCTTCGCAATGGGATCCGCCCGACGTGGAAAGCCGCATCGGTTTTCGCGAATTCGCCCTGGGCTGCCTGGGCTATGTCGGCATATGGCTTGCGCTCATCGCGCTGTTCGCGATGGTCGGCTACGCCACCGATTGGCTGCAGGGCAGCGCCTGGAATTTCGATGCCTACCTGACCTGGTCGTTCATCCAGTGGAGCACGCTCGCCCTGCTGCTGCCGGTGGCGCTGTGGCTGGCGCCGCACGAGCCGATCGAAGCGCCGCATCGCTGGCGGCTGCTCTGGGCGAACTTCGGCGTCAGCCTCATCTTCGCCCTGGCCGCGGTGACGCTCGGCGCCGTGTTCACGGATTTCATCCTGCCGAACGTGGACTTGCATCAGCAGTTTTCCGAATTCCTGCGCAAGCACGCCGCGGCGGACTTCCTTGCCTACTGGCTGCTGGTCGGCGTGCGCCAGGCCATGCACTTCCATCGCGAACGCACGCGCCGGGAATTGCAGGCGAGCCGGCTCGCCGCGCAGCTCGCACAGTCGCGCCTGCAGCTGCTCAAGATGCAGTTGCCTCCGCACTTCCTGTTCAACACGCTGCATGCCGCGGCGAAGCTGACGCGCGAAGACGCCGCTGCCTCCGAAGACATGCTGCTGCGCCTTGCCGAACTGCTGCGCACGTATCTCGACGACGAGCGCCAGGAGATTTCGCTCGGCGAGGAGCTCGATCTGATCGATCTGTATCTCGGCATCCAGCGCGTGCGCTTCAAGGATCGTCTGACCAGCCGCGTCGACGTCGATGCCGAGTTGCTCGATTGCGCCGTGCCGAGCCTGATCCTGCAGCCGATCGTCGAGAACGCGATCGACCACGGCATCGGCAAACGGGTCGGCACGGACTGCGTGGAGATCGACTGCTATCGCGTCGCCGGCCACCTGTGCATCGACGTGCGCAATCGCAACAGCGTGCTCGCCGCGCCGCCGGAAAGTCTGTTCGAGCGCGGTATCGGCCTGTCCAATTCGCGTCTGCGCTTGCGCGAGCTGTACGCCGGCGGAGGACGGATCAGTCTCGGCGAGCTAGCCCCAAGCGGCGTGATCTGCCGTATCGGCGTGCCGCTCAAGCCCATCGCCGCCACGGCCGCGCAGCGCGCGGCGAAGGCGGCGTGACGTGGGCCGGATCAGAACCCTCGTCGTCGACGACGAACCGATCGCGCGCCTGGCGATCGTGCGCCTGCTCAAGGAGGAGGCGGACGTCGAACTGCTCGGCGAATGCGGCGACGGCGCCAGCGCGCTCAGGCAGATCCGCGATCTTGCGCCCGATCTGATCTTCCTCGATATCCAGATGCCGGCGATGTCGGGCATCGACGTCGCCGCGCGGCTCGGCCACGAGCGGTTGCCCGCGACGGTCTTCGTCACCGCCTACGAGCGCTACGCCGTGCGCGCGTTCGAGGCGAACGCCATCGACTATCTGGTCAAGCCGTTCAGCCGCGAACGGTTTCTGCTGACGATGCAGCGCGCGAGGCGGCGCCTGGCGTCGAGCGATGCGGCGCTCGAGCAGGCCGCGTCGGCGCAGGTATTGCGTGCGCTCAACGAACTGCGCCGCGAGCAGGACTACGTCGAACGCATTCCGGTGCCGGTCGACGAGCACCTGGTGTTCGTCGACGTCGGCCAGATCGACTGGATCGAGGCGAACCGCAACATCGCGCGCCTGCACGTCGGCCGCCAGATCTACGAACTGCGCGAAACGATGACGGCATTGGAGTCGCGCCTCAACCCGAGGCAGTTCGCGCGAGTGCACCGTTCGGCAATCGTCAACGTGGGGCGGATCAAGGCGATCCACCCCTGGTTCAACGGCTATCACATGCTCGTGCTGAGCACGGGAAAGGAACTGCGCATGAGCCGCTACCAGCACGAGGCGTTTCTGCGCCTCACCGGCCGCCGCGGCGATTGAGTCGCCGGCCGGGCGAAGCGCCGGGGGCCTGCTTGTTTCAATGGCTGCGCGAGGTGCTCGTGGAAGAACTCGACGCGCTGCCGCCGGACGACGTCGAAATGCTGGCGCGGCCCGAAGCCGCTGAAGAGGAAGACGAAGACACGGAGCCACCGACGGTACGTATCGACGGCGCGGACAAGCTGCCGCCCATGTGGAATACGCTGCCCATATGGGCTCTGCCCGAGATGCTGCCGTCGTGCGTGAAGCTTGCCTGTGCGCTGGTGCTCGCGGCGAATGGGAGCGGCGCGGCTGCCGTGCGCGACAGGAGCGTCGGCGGTGCGACGCTGCGCAGCGTGTTGGAATCGGCGATCCAGAATTGCGTGGACGGGTGGCGGTTCGCCGGCCCGCCGGGCGTCCATGTCGCCGACTGGCGCAGCGGGTACGGGTGATGGCGGTCGCGGTCGATTTGCTTGCTCATCAGTTGGCGATTGTTCAAAACGCGGCGGTCGACGCGGACATGGATATGGCTATACCAGTCGCACGCGGCCCAATCGTATTGATAAACCCACAATGCGGCGTTCGCGGGCGGATAGTCCGGCCAGGGCCATGAGCCGTAGGCGAGAAACGGATTGCAGCTCGGAATGTAGTAGTAGCCGTGGAAGCCGTGTCCGATCACGATGTCGCGAGTGCGGTCGAAGACGAAGATGTCGTCGGCGGCGCCTTCGAGCGCGCCGGCGGCCATCGCGCGCCGGCGCAGGTCGCGGATCGCGCTGGAAACGCTGCCGCTCTGGGCAAGAAATGCGTCGCCGAGGCGCCGGGTCCAGTCAATCTGCTCGCTCATCATTTGCAGGACGCCCGGAAACGCGGCTAACGAAGTCACGGCGGGATCCCACCCTTGGCCCCGGGCGGCCCGATACGCGTCGTTACCGAGGAGGTCGGAATGCGTCCGGCTCCACTGCGCTGCCGCGGTCACGTCGTCCGGAGAGGTCGAGGCGGCGAGAACGAGGATAAGCACCGCGTCGGGATACAGCGCGATCGGCGCCAGCATCTGCTCGACTTCGGCGCTGCTCGGTGCGGTGCCGACGTAGTTCGGCCCGGCGTCCGCGTGGTGTGTCTGTTCGTCCTGCGGCGGGCGGGGCAGGGAAGCACATGCCGCCAGTGCGCTCGACACGACGGCGACGGCCAAGATCCAACTCAGATTGCGCGGCGTGCAGGCATTCATGACCGATCCTCCGAATTACCGATCACAGCATCACGTAGTCACTCTAATCCTTTTTCTGTACCCGGATGTAAGCTTTGTTTACGAGTGGTGAAGCCGACGCCCGTTCGCCGGCGAGTATCAGATGACGCATGGCAGAGGAGCCGCCGCGCGCAGAGAGGGGCTACAGTGCGTCGCCGCCCTGCGAGATCGCTTGTTCGAGCTTGTCGCCGAGCGGCCCGAGTTCGTCGACCAAGCGATCGATTTCCTTGGCGCTGAGCAGTTCGTAAGGCCGGTTTTCGCACAGGTGCAGGTAAGGCGAACCGTCGAGGTCGCTCACGGCGAGATAGCCGAGGCGCTGTTCCCAATTGAAACGCAGGCAGCGGCGCGCATCCATGCCGGTGAGCGGCCCGATCGGCGTCGATACGCGCAGATAGGTCTGCCCGGCTTCGTCGTTGAGTTCGGCGAGATAAAGGCCCTGGTGGCGCTTGCCTTGTTCGAGCGCGACATCGAAACAGATCAGATAAGGATCGTTGATGCGCAGCGGGTGCTTGGCGGCGATGTGCGCGCGGATATCCTCGAACGAGTGCATTGAATTCTCTCCGGTAAACTTGCGCCTATGCTAACGTGCCGGGTCGGTGAAGTGGAGCCTATGGCAAAAACAAAAACCGCATCCAAGATCGCCTCCGAAGCGGCCGTCAAGCCGGAGCATGCGGCCATCGTGCGCACGATCCGCGCGATTCCGCCGGGCCGCGTTGCCAGTTACGGCGAAATCGCTGCCCGTGCCGGGCTGCCGCGCCATGCGCGCCTGGTCGGGCGCGTGCTCGGCGACGCCGGCGCCGAGGCGAAACTGCCGTGGCATCGCGTGCTGCGCGCGGACGGCCGCTTCGCCTTCAAGCCGGGCAGCCGTGCGTTCCGCGAACAGCGCGCGCGCCTGATCGACGAGGGCGTCGCGGTCAAGGCCGGCCGCGTCGACCTGGAACTCTACGGCTGGCAGCGCAATCTCGACGCCGAAATCTGGCGCTTCTGATTTGGATAGGACAACCGCAGATTCCGATGCAAAACATTCCTCCCGTCACGCGCGCTCTGCTGATCGCCAACGTCGCGATTTTTCTTCTGCAGCAGATCGCCGACAACCTGCTCATCGGAAACTTCGCGCTGTGGCCGATCGACGGCGCTCAGCTTCCCGACGGCCGCGTCCTGCAGGCCTTCGAGCCGTGGCAGATCGTCACCTACGCCTTCCTCCACGGCGGCCTTCCGCACATCGCGTTCAACATGCTCGCGCTGTGGATGTTCGGTGGACCGGTCGAGCAGGCGCTCGGTCCGCGCCGGTATGCTTTTTTCTATTTCGTCTGCGTGATCGGCGCGGCGCTGGCGCAGCTTGCGACGATCCATCTTTTCAAGCCCGGCGATTTCTACCCTACGCTCGGCGCATCGGGCGGCGTGTTCGGCCTGCTGCTCGCCTACGCGATGATCTATCCGTCGGCGCGCATCATCATGATCTTCTTTCCGGTGCCGATCCCGGCGCCGATCGCGGTGGCCGGCTACATGGCGGTCGAACTGGTTCTCGGTATCACCGGCACGCAGGAAGGCGTCGCTCATTTCGCCCATCTCGGCGGTGCGGCCGCGGGCTTCGTGCTGCTGCGCTATTGGCGCGCGCAGGCGTTGCGCAGGCGGGGCTGAGGCCGGAAAAAAATCCTCCCGCCGATGGGCTCCGGCGCGACGATGTCGTCGCCGCCGCGGCGTGACTTGTTAGCTAATCGTTAGTGATGCGCGCGCCGAATTTCGCCGCGGGGAAACGCATGCGGATGCAGAAAAAAACGTGTATGGTGCTCCGGCGTTGGGTTTCATGAACCTTTTCGCATTATCCAACCAGGGCAGGAGGAGACATCGATCATGAGCAACGATCCGAAAGCTGATTTTTCCGACGTGCAGAGCGACTTCAAGGTCACCACCACGCCGAGTCCCGCGACGGCATCGACGGGCGACGCGGCCGCGGCGAGTCAGACCTACACGGTCGTCGGCGGCGACAGCCTGTCGAAGATTGCGAAGAAATTTTACGGCGACGCCAATCAATGGAAGAGAATTTTCGACGCCAATACCGACAAGATCAAAAATCCCGACCTGATCCATCCCGGACAGGTGCTGACCATTCCCGCCGCGCCCGCTTCGGGCAAGTCGACGGCCTGATCGCAGTGCATGCGCGGCCCATCTCGAGTTCACTACAGAGGACAGATATGAACAAGCTCAGCAAACGCATTCCGTTGACGATCGCTCTGGCCGGCGCAGTCGCCCTGGCTGCCTGCAACAAGCCGGCACCGGCGCCGGCCCCCGCTCCTGCCCCCGCTCCGGCGGCCCCCGCCCCCGCCCCGGCGCCTGCACCGGCGCCCGCTCCGGCGGCTCAGGTCAATGCGGTCGTGCTCGGCAACGCGGTCGGCGCGGACGGCAAGATCGGTGCGCCGCTCGGTACGTTCGCGACCAAGGACACGATCTACGCCTCGGTGACCATCGCGACGACGGTGCCGAACGTCGCGCTCGGCATGCGCTGGAAGTTCCAGGACGGCCAGACGGTCGCCGACAATGCGAAGACGGTCGCCGCGCCCGGCATCAGCACGGTCGACGACAAGCTGAGCAAAGCCTCCGGCTGGCCGGTCGGCAACTACACGCTCGAGGTCACCTCCGACGGCAAGACGTTGTCGACGACGTCGTTCGAGGTCAAATAAATCCGAATCTTCGGATGCGACGACAAAGGGCGCGGAATTCCGCGCCCTTTTTTTGCCACCGAACCGGTCGAGAGTTCTCTCGCTTATTTTGGCCGCCCGCAAAATGCGGAGCAGATTGAAGGCGGGCCGAACTGAAGATTGAACCGCGAAAGAGAGCAAAAGCGAACGAAGATTCGGCTCTTCTTCGTGTTCTTCGCTTCGCTTCGCGCTCTTCGTGTCGACGTCTTTTGATCTTGCGGTTTCAGTCCAGCGGACCAGCACGCGAGTTGCGGAGAAGCAGAATCCACGGCTCTCCGAAAAACCGTCGTTACCAGATCTTCACCTGCGCATCGGCGCCGCGCACCATCGCATTGCCGGCCTTGCACGAGAACGCCTGCGCGAACGCGGGCATGTTCGACGGCGCGGCGATCGCGCGGAACTGGCCCGGTGCGTGCGGGTCGGTGTTGAGATTGACCTTCGCCGTCGCCGGCAAGGCGTTCGTACGCCAGAGGCGCGCGAAGTTGAGGAAGAAGCGCTGATCCTGGGTGAAGCCGCCGATTTTCGACTTCGCCTCGGCAGGATTGTTCTTCAACGCCACCTGCAGCGCGTCGTAGGCGATGTTGAGGCCGCCCAGGTCGGCGATGTTCTCGCCGAGCGTGAGCTTGCCCTTCACGTGCAGGTCTTCGAGCGCCACGTAGCCGTCGAACTGGGCGACGAGCTTGTCGGCGCGGTCGGTGAATTGCTTGCGGTCCTCGTCCGTCCACCAGTTGCTGTTGTTGCCTTGCGCATCGAACTGGCTGCCCTTGTCGTCGAAGCCGTGCGTGATCTCGTGGCCGATCACCGCGCCGATGCCGCCGTAGTTGAGCGCGTCGTCGGCCTTGGCGTCGAAGTAGGGCGGCTGCAGGATCGCGGCGGGGAAGGTGATCTCGTTCTTCAGCGGCGAGTAAGAGGCGTTCACCGTCTGCGGCGTCATGCCCCATTCGGTCTTGTCGACCGGCTTGCCGATGCGGCCCATGCGCCAGTCGTGGTTGAACTTGCTCGCGGCGAGGACGTTGTCGAGATAGCCCGCCCGCGAGATCGTCAGGCCGGTCCAGTCGCGCCACTTGTCGGGGTAGCCGATCTTCGGACGGAACGTCGACAGCTTTTCCAGCGCCTTGGCCTTGGTCGCAGCGCTCATCCAATCGAGCTTCTCGATGCGCGCCTTGAGCGCGACGCGCAGATTGGCGACGAGTTCCTCGGCGCTCTTCTTCGCCTCGGGCGGGAAGTTCTCCTTGACGTAGAGCTGGCCCATGGCCTGGCCCATCAGCCCTTCCGTCGCCCCGAGCACGCGCTTCCAGCGCGGCTCGATCTCTTTCTGTCCGCGCAGCTTGTGCCGGTTGAAGTCGAAATGCTCTTCGACGAACGCCTTCGAAAGATAAGGGGAAGCGTCGTCGAGCGCATGGAAGCGCAGATAAGCCTTCCATTGTTCGATCGGCACTTCGGTCAGCATCTTGTCGAACTCGGCGAACCATTCCGGATGCGAGAGCGAGAAGCCCTGCACGTCCTCGAGGCCCTGCGCGGCGAGGAATTTCGTCCAGGAAAAATGCGGCGTCGCCCGGTCCGCGTCGGCGACGCTCACGTAGTGATATTGGTTCTTCGGATCGCGCGCTTCGATCGGCGACAGCGAGGCTTTCGCGTCGCGCGTTTCCAGCGCCATGATCCATTGTGCGCTTTGTTTTGCTTCCTCGGGCTTCACCCCGGCGAGCGTCAGCGTCTTCTCGACGTGGGCAAGGTACTCGGCGCGGATCTTCACGTAGTCCGGCTTGTCTTCCAGATAGTAGGCGCGCTCGGGCAGGCCGAGGCCGTCTTCGCCCGCATAGCCGATCATCATGCTCGAATTCTTGAAGTCGGGCGAGGCGCCGAAACCGAAGAATCCTCCGCGGCCGCGCGCATGCGCATCGATCAGGTATGTCGCGAGATCTTCGCTCGACTTGATCGCGGCGATCTTCGCCAGTTCAGGTTGAATCGGCGCGATGCCCGCTTTCTCGATCGCGGCTTCGTCGATGCCGGTGGCATAGAAATCGCCGAGCTTCTGCTCGATGGAACCCTTGGGCGCTTGCGCGATGGCCGGGTCCTCGATCAATTTGCGCTGCGCCTTGAGGCTGGCCTCGCGCAGTTCGTCGAACGTGCCCCAGCGCGTGCGGTCGTTCGGGATCGGATTGGCCGCCACCCATTTCGCATTGACGTAGTCGTAGAAGTCTTCGCAGGGGCTGTACTTCGCATCGAGCGAGGCCGGATCGAAGGCGCTGCCGCCGGTCTGCGGCGACAGCGCATGGGCGCCGCCGGCGAGGGCGAAGGCAATGGCGAAGGCGAGCGGCGCGCGCAGGCGACGGGTCATGTGAACTCCTGTAGCGGGTGAACAGCGGACCCGACAGGCTAGGGCTTCGATGCGGTGGGCAGGAGTGCGGAAAGTCATGCCGACGGTGCGCGCACGGCATCCCCAAAAAAATCCGGCCGGTGAGGCGCCGGCCGGGTGGGAACGGACATCAAGGAGACTACGTGCATGAAACAGCCTGCGCCTTCCGTTCTGCGGGAGACAGTGCCGGAAGACATGGATGAGACGGTGGCGGGTATCGTTCCGTCGCAGCCGCTCAGACCCATGGCCCGGCGGCCATCGAGAACTACCGAATCCGAGGCCACCGATTTGCCGCGTTCGCGCAAACCGCCTTCTCTGCCTTGCGCTCGTCGCTCCCGCCATGGCGGGAGTCCCGTTCTCGTGTTTGCGGCACGCTTTCAAGCGCGAGAGCCGGGTTTGAGAGGAACGATTTCTTTCGCGCGAGGCGCGCGAAAGTCGTGGCCCCGCGTCCGCCGACGGAAAAATTCCCGCCGCGCATGGATCGGCATGGCTCGGCGCGATCCCGAAATGCGCGGCCTCTGCGGGCATGGTCCAGCCGACGGCGCGGTCGCGGTGCAGGCGAGCAACCGTCAGGCAAAGAAGCGGACGCGCGGCCTGGGCTTCACGAGGATAAAGGTGCCTGCGGGATATCGGGCAGCTTGTCCGGACCCGCGGCGCCGCCGGAGAGAATGAAAGCCATCGCCTGATCGACGGTCCAGTCGGTTGCGATCAGTTCGTCCACGGGCACGACTTCGAGATAGCCGCCAGTCGGGTTCGGCGTCGTCGGCACGTAGACCGCCGCCATTTCGCGGCCGCTGCTGTCGGTGTAAGTGCGGGTGACGAAGCCGATCGTTTTCAGCGTCGGCGAGGGGAAGCCGATCAGCACCACGCGCTGTGTGCCGCCGGGCTTGCTCTGCATCATCGTCATCAATTTCTTCGAGCCGCCGTAGATCGTCTGCACGAGCGGAATGCGCGCGATGAGGCGCTCGAACCCTTCGAGCAGGCGCTGGCCGAGCATGCGGCTGGCGGCGAAACCGATCAGATAGAGCGCGATGATCGTGCCGCCGAAGGCGACGATGGAGCGGAACCATTCCTGTCCGAGCCATTCGGCGGCGGCCGGAAAAATCGCGCTGATCAAGGCGAACGTCGCCGCGACCGCGGGTGCGCCGACGTGCGAGAGCACGCTGACGATGAACGCGAACACCGTCCAGGTCAGCCATAGCGGTACGAAGGTGAGCAGGCCGGTGATCAGATACCGTTGCAGATACAGGCGGGGCATGGCGCGGGCTTACGGGGACAGGGCTCGCATGATAGCGGGGATCGCTTCCATCGAGACATCGGGGGAGATCTTTAACGCGGACCAGCGCGGATAGCGGAATTCATCTGTCCCATCCGCGCAAATCGCTTCTTCGTCCGCTTCAATTGCTTTCTCTGGTGATCGCTTGTGCGGTCCCACGCTTGCGCCGCACGTAGACCTGTTTGCGCACGCGCGCGATCACTTCGCCCGAGGCGGTCTTCACCTCGGTGTCGAACCAGCGCAGATATTTATCGCCGTTCGCGGTCGCCGCGCGGATTTCGTCGAGCACGACGTCGTCGAGGCGGAATTCGGCGTAGACCGCCTCGCGTCCCGGCGCGAGGAATTCGATCGCGCCGGCTTTGTCCCAGACGATGTAGTCGCGGCCGAGCGCCTGCATCGTCATGATCATCCAGAACGGGTCGGTCATCGAGAACAGATTGCCGCCGAACTGGGTGCCGACGAAGTTGCGGTTGTACCAGGCCAGCTTCATGCGCACGCGCGCATGTCGCCAGTCGTCGCTCCATTCGAGCACGCGCATGCCGCCGAACAGGAACGGCGGCCAGATGTTCAGGGCGCGGCGCAGCGTGCGCGCCGAGAAGGATTTCGTCGTCAGGTTCATTGGCGGCCGCAAGAGTTGGCGGAACGAACATGCCCGGGAACGCGTTTGAATTCAACCGCGCGGTTGCATGAAGCGAATTTCATCCGGCGACCTTGCCATGCCAACTTGCGCGCTCGTATCATTCGCGGCGCGCCGAAGGTTCCACGGCCGCCGTAAGCGTTCACGTCAACCAACGCGCCCACCGTCTCCGGATTGCCGGACCGTCGTGCCTTCGTCCACACGAAGCACGAGGCGCTTTCGCTTGACCGGATCAAAGGATGCCAATGAACGCTACTCCTTCCAATGCCACTTCCCACATTGCTTTCGCGGCTTTGCGCCATCGCGGTTTCCGCGCGTATTTCCTGCTGTCGGCCCTGGCGATGATGGCCGACAACATCGAACACGTGATCAGCTACTGGGTGATCTTCGGCAAATTCAAGTCGCCGGCGCTCGGCGGCTTCGCGGTCGTCTCCCACTGGCTGCCGTTCCTGCTGTTTTCGGTCTACTCGGGCGCGCTTGCCGACAAATTCGATCCTCGGCGCATGATCCAGCTTGGCATGGCCCTGTTCATGGGCGTGTCGATCACCTGGGGCTTGCTCTTCATCACCGGCTCCCTGCAGATCTGGCATGCGGCCGCGCTGCTGATCGTGCACGGCATGGCCGGCGTACTCTGGGGGCCGCCCTCGCAGCTGCTGCTCCACGACATCGTCGGGCGCGAGCATCTGCAGAGCGCGGTGCGCCTCAACGCGACCGCGCGCCAGCTCGGCATGCTGATGGGGCCGGGTGTCGGCGGCGCGCTGCTGCTGTGGCTCGGGCCGAACCTCGGCATCCTGACCAACGCGCTGCTCTACCTGCCGTTCATTCTTTGGCTCGCGGTGGCACCGTACGGACCGAAGTTTCGTGCCGCCGGCGCCACGACCGTGACGCGCGCCGTGCGCAGCCTCGGCGATATCTGGCGAGCGCTTCACGAGATTGCCCAGCATCGGGTGATCCTGGCGATGACCCTGCTCGCCGGTTGCGCCTCGCTGTTCGTCGGCAACGCCTATCAGGCGCAGATGCCGGGTTTCGCCCACGATCTCGGCCAGCAGAATGCCGACTTCTTCTACAGCATGCTGCTCGGCGCCGATGCGGCGGGTGCGCTGACCGCCGGCTTTGTCCTCGAGAGCCATGGCCTCCTGCAACCGCGCGCGCGCACCGCCTGCGTGCTGGCGATGATCTGGTGCGCGGCGCTCGGCAGTTTCGCGTTGACCTCGAGCTATCCGCTCGCGCTGCTCCTGTTGTTCGTCGCCGGCTTCGTCGAGCTTTCCTTCAACGCGATGGCGCAGACCCTCGTCCAGCTCGAAGCGCCGGCCGACATGCGCGGCCGCGCGATCGGCGTGTTCAGCATGTTCGCGATGGGCATGCGCATGTTCAGCGGCGTTACCGTCGGCCTCGTCGGCGCGCGCATCGGTATCCACTGGTCGCTGGCGCTCAGCGCGGCTGCGCTGTTCGTGGTGATCGGGTCGTTGATTCAGTTTGGTTTGCGGCGGCCGGCGCGGGCGTCGTAAAAGTTTGCTCGTCGTTTCCGCGCAGGCGGGAATCCGGTTTTTGCGTTGGCTTCCGACCTTTACGGCTGGTTTAATAGCAAGGGCTTCCGATCGGCCGTTGGGCGAGCGGCGTGCTTCTCTT
>CBJLOV010000015.1:0-35738 GCA_966424745.1 uncultured bacterium | reverse complement strand
GGCATGCCGCCGCCGATGATCTTGCCGAACGTGGTCAGGTCGGGCGTGATGCCGTACAGCGCCTGCGCGCCGCCGAGGGCGACGCGAAAGCCGGTCATCACCTCGTCGACGATGAGCAGGGCGCCATATCGAGTGCACAACTCGCGCAGCCCCTGCAGATAACCGGGACGCGGCGGGATGCAGTTCATGTTGCCTGCGACCGGCTCGATGATGAGGCCGGCGATTTCTTCGCCGACCTGGGCGAACAGCGCCTCGGCCGCATCGAGATCGTTGTACGGCAAGGTCAGGGTGAGATCGGCCAGCGCCTTGGGCACACCGGGGGAAGTCGGCACGCCGAAGGTCAGCGCGCCCGAACCGGCTTTGACCAGGAACGAGTCGGCATGGCCGTGGTAACAGCCCTCGAACTTGACGATCTTGTCGCGCCCGGTCGCGCCGCGCGCGAGGCGGATCGCCGACATGGTCGCCTCGGTTCCGGAATTGACCATGCGCAGCACGTCGACCGACGGAATCAGGCGCGTGATCTCTTCGGCCATGCGCACTTCCGCCGGGCACGGCGTACCGAACGACAGGCCCGCGCGTGCGGCCTCGACGACGGCCGTGCGCACCTTGGGATGATTGTGGCCGGCGACCATCGGCCCCCAGGAGCCGACATAGTCGATGTAGCGCTTGCCGTCGACGTCCCAGAGGTAGGCGCCGTCGGCGTGGTCGGTGAAAAACGGCTCGCCGCCGACCGACTTGAATGCCCGCACGGGCGAATTGACCCCGCCCGGCATCAAGGGGCGGGCGCGCTGGAACCAATCGTGACTAGTGGTCATTTATCGACATCCCAAAGAAGAATTTGGCCACGGATTGCACGGATGGACACGGATGAAAAGAGTCGTTCATCCAATTGCTCTTATCCGCGTCCATCCGTGCAATCCGTGGCAAAAAATAGTTTTTTATACCTTTCCGCGTTGCCAAACGGATCATTTCCGCCGAACACGCCCGAGATGACCGCCAGGTAATCCGCGCCGGCCTCGATCAGCGGTCGCGCATTGTCGGGCGTGATGCCGCCGATTGCCACCAGGGGGAGGCCGAGCGGCTTCGCCTCGCCCAGGAGGCCGGGCGTGGCGCGGCGCGCGTTGGGCTTGGTCGGCGAAGGAAAGAACGCACCGAAGGCCAGATAGTCGGCGCCGGCCGCGGCAAGTCGTCGCGCGCGTTCGAGCGAGTCGTAGCAGGACACGCCCACGATCGTGCCGGAGCCGAGCCGCTCGCGGGCCTGCGCGATGTCCGCGTCGTCCTCGCCGAGGTGCACGCCGGCGGCGCCGACGGCGTACGCCAGGTCGACGTCGTCGTTGACGATCAGCGGCACGTCATGGCGCCGGCACAACTCGAACAAGGCCTGCGCTTCGTGCAGACGCCGCTCCCGGTCGTGCGTCTTGTCGCGATATTGGAGCAGGACCGCTCCGCCGCACAGCGCAGCTTCGACAGCGGCAAGGAGGTCGGGGCGCGGGCCGTCGGTGATCGCGTAGAGGCCGCGCCGGATCAAGCGTGGATGCATGATGCCTAGTCTACCGCTAGAATTGGCGTCCGCCCTGGCGTTCTTCCGCGAACGCGAGCGTGCGCGACGGCTTTCCGCAGCCGCGTATCTCCGATAAACATTCCGATTTCAATTGATTCCCCCGATGAACGCCGCATTGCAAACCGACGACACTCCCTTCCGCAAATTCATGTGCGTGGTCTGCGGCTGGATATACGACGAGGCGCAAGGCTGGCCCGACGACGGCATCGAACCCGGTACGCGCTGGGAAGATATTCCGGAAACCTGGACCTGCCCCGACTGCGGTGTGACCAAGTCGGATTTCGAGATGATGGAAATCGGCTGATCAGAGCGCACGCTGCGTGCGCGGCACCGCCGCCTTGCCCTTTCCCCACGCATTTCTGATGCGCGCCTTCACCGCCGCCGATTCGTCCCTCAGCGCCATTTCGAAGATGGCGCCCGCTTCCTTCTCGAGTTCCGGAAATCGACGCGCCAGCGTCGCCAACCCGCCGTAGGCCCAGGCACGGACGAATTTGTTCGGATGCGTGAGATCGCGCATCAGCACGCGATGCAGAGCCGCCTTCTTGCGCTCCGGGATGTCGGCCGCAGACAGATTCTGCAGCAGCTTCACATGGAGCTGCCACGGCGGCGGCTCAGTCCAACTTCGCAGCAATCCTTCGATCGCGCTTGGCGCACCCGCGTCCACGCGCCGCGGCCTCAATTCAGCCGCGGCAGAGTCGTGCCCATCTCGGCGATCTGCAGCGCCACGGCATCGGCATCGTCGGCCTGCGGCATCAAGGCAAGATAGCGGCGCAGGTCTTCGCTCGCCGCGCGCATGTGGCCGAGCTTGAGGTAGAACTGGCCGCGGTCGCGATATTCGCCGGGCTGGTGCGAGTCGAGCGTGAGCAACCGGTCGCAGCAGCGCAGCGACTTGTCCCACTGCTCGCGTTCGGCGTAGACGCCCTTCAGGTTGCGCAGCATGCGCGTGAGGATCGCGCGGTGGCTGGCCGGTTCCAGCATACGCGCCAGACGCGCGTCGTCGATGTCGTGCGTGTCGAGATGCGAACGCGCGCGCCGGCGCAGCTCGGCTGCGTCGAGCGAACGGCCCTTCTGGAAGGGATCGAGCACGACGATGCCCTCGTCCAGCGGCAAGCGCACGAGGAAATGGCCTGGAAACGACACGCCCTCGAGCGGCACGTCGAGGCGACGCGCCAGCTCGATCTGCACGACCGCGAGCGAGATCGGATTGCCGAGGCGCCGGTCGAGCACGTCATTCAGATAACTGTTGCGCGGATCGTAGTAGTCCTGCTCGTTGCCCGAGAAACCGAGTTCGTCGAACAGGAAGCCGTTCAAGGTGCGCAGCTGGGACGCCGCGGTATCGGTCGGGTCGAGTACCTTGCGCAGGCGCTCGCCGTAGTCCCGCAGCTGGGATTCATATTCGGCAGGCGCTAGCGCCGGATATTCGTCTTTGGCGATCAGGAGGGCCGAAGAAAACAGAGGGATGTCTTCGTCCTTGGCGCCGCGCAGGGTGGTCCAAGTGTTCTCCCTTTGCATCATTATTCTCCAGGGCGGGAGTTTCGCCCGATATTACGCGAAACAAATTGAATTTGTGCTAACCGCTTTTATTGAAAGTTACGGCCGCGCACAGCGTTTCTTGAACCTGCGAGGAGGGACGATCGCACATCTACAATGTCAGCGAAATGACAGAACGCGGTCACGCTCATTCCACCCGGTCTTGCTCTACTACGCTCGGAAATAGGGTCGCATCAGGAGTTTGCAATGCGCCAGTTCGTGCCGATGACCGATGAGCTGCTGTACCGCGCCGGCGGACCGCCCGGCCGGCTCGTGCCCTACCGGGCGGGGCTGAATTGCTGGCATGCGCTCGGAGAGGACGGCTTCTACCGCTTCGGCGAGGAGGCGGTCGACGCAGCCGCCGTGCGCATCCCGGCCACCCTGGTCGAAACGGCCGGCTACCCGCCGCTCACTTCGGCGCCGCTGGCGCGACGAGCCTGATCTCGAACAGATTCGGCCAGTATTTGCCGGTGACGAACAGACGGTCGCCTTTCGCATCGTAGGCGATGCCGTTGAGCACGTCGGCGCCGTCGGTCGAGCGGTCGCTGCGCGAGAGCAGCCCGGACAGATCGATCCATGCCGTCACCGCCCCGGTTTTCGGATCGATGCGCGCGATGCGGTTGGTCTGCCAGACGTTCGCGTAGATCTGCCCTTTGACCCATTCGAGTTCGTTGAGCTGATCGAGCGGACGGCCCTGTGCGGTCACGTTGATCGCGCCGGTCTGCTGCAGGGTCTGCGGATCGAGCATGCGGATCGTCGAACTGCCGTCGCTGAGCAGGAGGCTCTTGTCGTTGCGCGTCATGCCCCAGCCTTCGCCGGGATAGCTGAACTTCTTCTTGAAGTCGAACGTGGCGAGGTCGAAGACGTAGCCTTCCTGCGTTTTCCAGGTCACGCTGACGAGTTCGTTCTTCCAGTCGACGATGCCCTCGCCGAACACGGCGTTCGGCAGGTCGCGCTGCTGCACGACGCGGCCGCTCTTCAACTCGACCTTGCGGATCGACGAAGCGCCGTTCATGCCGGTGCTCTCGTAGAGATAGCCGTCGTGGAACAAGAGTCCTTCTGTGAACGCAGCCCGGTCGTGCGGATAAACGTTGACGACTTGGTACGAATAGACCGGTATCTCGGCCGGCGTCGGTGCGGCCGCCGCCAGCCAGCCGGGCAATGCGGCGGCGAACGCGAACCAGGATCGGCTCACGGCATTCTTTCTCCGCCGATCAGCACGATGTCGGCCTTGCGCCGGGCGAACAGGCCGACACAGACGACGCCGGTGATCTGGTTGAGCTCGGCCTCCAGCGCAGGCGGATCAGTGATGCGCAGGCCGTGCACGTCGAGGATCACGTTGCCGTTGTCGGTGACGACGCCGTCGCGCCACACCGGCTGACCGCCGCGCTTGACCAGCTCGCGCGCGACGTAGCTGCGCGCCATCGGAATCACCTCGATCGGCAGCGGAAACCTGCCGAGCACGTCGACGCGCTTGGATGCGTCGATCATGCAGACGAAGGTCTTCGACGCGGCCGCGACGATCTTCTCGCGCGTCAGCGCCGCGCCGCCGCCCTTGATCAGGTTCTTGTGCGGATCGCACTCGTCGGCGCCGTCGATATAAATGGCCAGTTCGCCCGCGCTGTTGAGATCGACGACGTCGATGCCGAGCGCCTTGAGCGCCGCAGTCGATTTTTCGGAACTCGACACCGCCGCCTTGATGCGGTCGCGGATCTTGCCGAGCTCGTCGATGAAGTGCGCGACGGTTGAACCCGTGCCGACGCCGACGATGCTGCCGTCCTCGACGTACTGGATCGCGGCCCGCGCCGCTTTGCGCTTTTGCTCTTCTTGATTCATGGGGAAGGGATATCCCGAAAATGTTTGACGCGGATTTGCGCGGACAGGCGCGGATAGAGCAAGAAATGAAATTTCTCTTGGCTTTATCCGCGCAAATCCGCGTCGAGAAATTTCTTCATTCCAGCGACAGGATGAAATCCCACTGCGCCTTCGACACCGACAATACCGACAGGCGATTGCCGCGCTGGACGAGAGCGAAGTCCTTCAGCTCGGGCCGATCCTTCAACTCGGTCAGGGTGATCGTGCGCTTCAGCTTGCGCTTGAACCTGACGTCGACGAGCGACCAGCGCGGTTCGGCGTGCGAGGACTTCGCGTCGAAGTAATCGCTTTTCGGATCGAACTGGGTCGGATCGGGATGAGCCTCGGTCTCCACGGTCGCGATTCCGACCACGCCGGGCACCTCGCAGCTTGAATGGTAGAACAGCACCTGGTCGCCCTTGCGCATCGCACGCATGTGGTTGCGCGCCTGGTAGTTGCGTACCCCGCTCCACGGCTCGGTCTTGCGCGTCTTCAGGTCGTCGATGGAAAACTCGTCGGGCTCGGACTTCATCAGCCAGTAATTCATGGACGCGTCTCCGGCGGCGTACAGTCGATCAGTTCTTTTTCCGTTGCGATGAAGTCGAGCGCGACATCCCATTTTTCCGGGGCGAGCGTTGCGACCTCCTGGAAAGAGTAGCCGATTCCGACGAGCAGCGGCTGCGCCGGCCGCGGGACACCGTGCAGAAAGGCGAAGCTGCGGTCGTAGTAGCCGCCGCCCATGCCGAGGCGGCGGCCGGAACGGTCGAACGCGGTCAACGGCATGAGCACGAGGTCGAGCTGCTCGGGCGTCAGCAGATCCGCCGCAGCGTGCTCGGGCTCGGGAATGCCATGGCGATTGGGGTGCACGCTCGCCTTCGCCTTCAGCGGCGCAAAACGCAGCAGGCGGTCGGCGCAGACGATCGGCAGGAAATACCTCTGTCCACGTGCGTTGAGCCTGGCGACCGCCGCATGCAGCGGTACCTCGCCGCTGACCGCCCAATAGCCGGCGACGCGCTGATCGACGAGGAATTCGGGAAGTTGTTCGAGGCTTGCCGCCACGCCCGTCGCCGCCGCCACGCGATCGGCTGCGCTCAGGCGGGAGCGTCGTTCGCGCATCGCCGCGCGAATCGCGGCCTGGTCGTCGGGCATGGGCAAGATGAAATTCTCAACGCGGTTCAGAGCAGATTCGAAGGACGGAGAAGGAACGAATCATTCCGCATGATCCGCCCGCTCTCTTGTCCGCATCGATCTGCTTCCGTCTGCGTCAATCGCTTCTGAAAGCGCAGAAAGAAGTACGTCCTCCGCAATGCCGATGCACATCGAACGACCTTGATCCGAAGATCAGGTGGGAAGGCTCGCTCGTCGTAAGGCTTTCCGCACACGGCGGACGTGCACACGGACGGTTGCACTGCCATCCCGGGGTCGTATATAGGACCAAGGCGATATGTTTGAATGCACTGTCGCACATCGCAGGGGACGCGGCACTATGATAGTTCCATAGTCCGGCGAAATCCATCCTCGATTTGACCCGATGCGGCGTCGCTGCCGCGGGAGACCTAACGGTTTCCGTGCGCGGCCAAAGCCGTGTCGAGTTTGTTGCGCAGAGTCTGCAATTGCTGCGCCAACGATCCGCCGTCGATGTCGGCGCGCTGCTTGCCCTGCATCAACTCGTGCGCGATGTTGAGTCCGGCCATGACCGCAATGCGGTCCAGTCCCTGCGTACGCGTGTTGCCGCGTATCTCGCGCATCTTGCCGTCGAGGTAGGCCGCGGCGGCGAGCAGACCGGGACGCTCCTCGGGAGTGCATGCGATGAGAAACTCGCGGTCGAGAATGCTGACCGCCACCGGCGTCGCTTCGCTCATGCGTTGCTCTCCAGCGAACGCAGGCGCACGATCATCGCCTCGACGCGCGAGCGTGCCTGCTCGTTCTTTGCCAGCAGGTTCGCACGCTCGACGTTGAGCTGCTCCTGGCTCGCACGCAGGCTGCGGTTTTCCTCGGTGAGACGATGCACGAGTTCGATCAAGCGGTCCAGCCGCCCGCTGATCTCGGCGAACTCGTTGACGAGGTTGGGCGGCTCCGGCATGTCGGCACTATATGCAAGCCGCCGAAAGCGGTCAACGCGAAGCCGGAGCGCGACGACGGACAGGCATCAGGCGCTGCTACAATGCCGGTATTCTCAAGCGATCCGGGCGGAACGATGTCGATGGCCATCAGCTACAGCGAACTCGGCGACGCGCTCGCCCGGGCGCATGTCGGCGTCGGCGCCAGCGATCTGCACGGCTCGTTGACCGGCTATCTCTGCGGCGGCGGCAGCGCCGATGCCGGACATTGGTTCGACGCGCTCGAACTCGGCCGCGAGGAAGACGCTGCCACGCCGCTGCCTTCCTCCCTGCTCGAACAGCTGTACCGCGACTGCTCCGCCTGGCTCGCCGATCCCGAACTCGGCTTCGAGCCTCTGCTGCCCTCCGCGGACGCGTCGATCGAAACGCGTGCCGACGCCCTGGTCGACTGGTGCCGCGGCTTTCTCGGCGGCTTCGGGCTGGCCGGCGGGGGCCACAGCAATTCGCTGTCGGCGGATGCGCAGGAAATCCTCGCCGATTTCGGCACGATCGCCGCGACGCGCTTCGAATACGCCGCCAACGAAGACGACGAGGCCGCACTTGCCGAAGTCGCCGAATTCATCCGCGTCGGCGCGCTGCTGCTGCATGCCGAACTGCATGCCGCACCGCGGTCCGGCGCGACCCTGCATTGACGCAAGGGCCGAGGATCGAGAGATGAGGGCTGGAAAGCGAGACTTCGATCATCGATCCGGTTGCCGCGAGGCGTCGTTCAGTCCTCGGCCTCCTGTCCTCGGCCGCGATATCCAATGATCGAACAGAAAGAATACGCGCGCCGCCGCAAGCAACTCATGCGCATCGTCGGCGACGACGCGATCTGCATCGTGCCGGCCGCCCCGGAACGCGTGCGCAACAACGACTCGCACTATCCGTACCGGCAGGACAGCGATTTCCACTATCTGACCGGCTTCGGCGAACCCGAGGCCGTGCTCGCGCTGATCCCGGGCCGCGAACACGGCGAAGAGATCCTGTTCTGCCGCGAACGCGATCCCGAGCGCGAGGCCTGGGACGGCGCGCGCGCCGGCGCCGAAGGCGCGGTCGAGCGCTACGGCATGGACGATGCGTTCCCGATCGGCGACATCGACGACATCCTGCCGGGCATGATCGAGGGACGTTCGCGCGTCTACTATCACTTCGGCCGCGACGTCGAGTTCGATACCAAGCTGATCGGCTGGGTCAACCGTGTGCGCGAGCAGATCCGCCGCGGCGCGCGCGCCGCACGAATTTGTCGCGCTCGGGCATATCCTGCACGACCTGCGCCTGTACAAGACGCGCGCCGAACTGCGCGTGATGCAGCGCGCGGCCAAGATCGCCGCCGAAGCGCACCTGCGCGCGATGCGCAGCGTCCGCCCTGGCATGAACGAGCATGAAATCGAAGCGGAATTGCTGCACGCGTTCCGCAGGCACGGCGCGGTGCCGAGCTACGAACCGATCGTCGCCGGCGGCGCCAACGGCTGCGTGCTGCACTATCGCGCGAACAACGCACCGCTCAGAGATGGCGACCTGCTTTTGATAGACGCCGGCGCCGAGGTCGACTGCTACGCGTCGGACATCACGCGCACGTTCCCGATCAACGGCAGGTTCACGCCCGCACAGCGCGCCCTCTACGACGTCGTGCTCGCCGCACAGCGCGCGGCGATCGCCGAGGTGCGGCCGGGACGCTCGTTCATCGCCTATCACGATGTCGCGGTACGCGTGATCACGGCGGGCCTGATCAAGCTCGGCCTGCTCAAGGGCAGCGTGCAGAAGAATATCGAGGACGGCGCCTACCGGCGTTTCTACATGCACAAGACCGGACACTGGCTCGGTCTCGACGTGCACGACGTCGGCGACTACCGCGTCGACGGCGAGTACCGCGAACTCGAACCGGGCATGGTGGTGACGGTCGAGCCCGGCATCTATATCGCGCCCGAGGCCAAAGGCGTCGCCGCGCAGTGGCGCGGCATCGGCATTCGCATCGAAGACGATGTGGTGGTGACGCGCGGCGAGCCGGAAGTCATTACCTCGCTCGTGCCGAACGACCCGGACGAGATCGAGGCGTTGATGGCGAAAGCGCGGGCACAAACCGAGTGAACGCTTCATCGAAAACGAGCGCTCGAACCGGAGCGAAGCGCGGTTTTCGCAAGCTCGCGCTCGCCGGTCTGTCGCTCCTTGCCGCCCCCGCTCTCTCGTTTGCCGCGACCAGCCCTGTCCATTACGGCCTGTTCGGCGACGTCCACGTCGCCGCGCCGACCGGCGAGCCGAAGCGCACCGTCGTCTTCATTTCCGACAAGGACGGCTGGAGCCCGCGCGCCGAATCGCTCGCCACCGCATTGAGCAACGACGGCGCGCTCGTCTTCGGCATCGACTATCCGGCCTACCTCAAGGAAATGTTGTCGATCAAGAACGATGCCTGCCATTTTCCTTCGGCGCACGTCCAGGAAATGAGCGACTGGATGCAGAAGAATCAAAAAGTGAGGAATTTCGCTTACCCGCTGCTGATCGGCGACGGCGCAGGCGCGGCGTTCGCCTATGCGGTCGATGCGCAGGCGCCGAAAGGCACGTTCGGCGGTCTCGTCACCCTGGGTTGGGATTTCTCGCCGCGCTTCCCGAAGCCTTTCTGCAAGGGCGACGCGGGGGAAATGTCCGCTGCCGACGGCAAAGATCGGTACCGCATCGTGCCCGTGGGTGTGCTGCCGAATCGCTGGCTGCCGTTGCCGTTCGCCATCAGCGCACGCGCCGACGGCGCCGTTGCCCTGCTCGACGATCTTTGGAAGTCGTTGCCCGTTCCACTGTCGCGCGCGAACGCGCGCAAGGACGCAGGCGTCGAATTGAGCCAGGCTGTCGCCTGGCTCACCGCACCGACGGCCGCGGCAAAACCGCTGCCGAGCGACGTCGCCGACCTGCCGCTGATCGAAGTCCCGGCACAGGGCGCATTCGCCGATCGTATCGCGATCATCCTCACGGGCGACGGCGGCTGGGCGGGGCTCGACATCGCCGTCGCCGATCAACTCGGCAAGCGCGGCATCGCCGTGGTCGGCCTCAACACCTTGAAATTTTTCTGGCAGACGCGGACGCCCGCGGAAGCCGCCGACGCCGTCACGCGCATCATCGGCCATTACGGCGGCGAGCATCCGGATGCGGATTTCTTCGTGATCGGCTATTCGTTCGGTGCCAGCCTCGCTCCCGTCGTCGTCAACCGCGTACCCGACGCAGCTCGCGCGCGCATCGCCGCGCAGGTGCTGATCTCGCCCGACGAGGAAGCCGTGTTCGAGATCCACGTCGGCGACTGGTTCGGTTCGACCCATCATGAAGGCGCCATTCCCATCGCCCCCGAAATCGCCAACACGAAAGTGCCGGTGATCTGCGTCCACGGCGCCGACGAAGGCGCCGACAGTTTCTGCGCGACCCTCGCGGACAAGCCGAACGTCAAGGACGTTTCGCTGCCCGGCGGGCACCACTACAACGGCGACTATGACGCGCTCGGCGAACGCATCGCCGCAAGCCTGCCGGCGAAGTCCGGCGCCCGTCCCTGATTCGATCGCAAAAAAAGGGCTGGCCCGAAGACCAGCCCTTGTTCGTCAGACGAACTTTTTCGGACTTATTGCTTGCTGCCGCCGAAACGGACGTTCATTTCGAGCATTACCAGACGGCCGAATCCGTTGTAGTTGAAAACGTTGTAGTAAGGGAATGCAGAATAGGTGTGATCGATCGGCGGCCGGGAGTTGAAGATGTTGTTGCTGATCAAGGTCATCGACGCGTCGTCGCTGAAGTTGTACTCCACCGACGCGTTGTACAGCATCCACGGCGCAACCGTGCCGCTGCCGTCGTAACGCCATGTCTTTCCGTAGCGCGTGCCGCGGACAGAGGCCGACCACGGCCCGATGTCCCACGTCACCGTGCCCGAGAGAATTTGCTTGTAGGCGTTGTAGTAGTCGGTGATGCGCAGCTGATCGACCTCGGGATCGTCGGGGAATTGGCGATAGACGTGTTTGAACGTGTTGTTGTAGTCGCCGCGCAGCGTGATGTTGCCGAAGCGGCCCGCCTGGAAGCGGTATGCCGCATTGAGCGTCACGCCCGATACCGTTTCATCCGCGATGTTGATCGGATAAGTGGCTACCGTATTCAGCGCGTTCGGAGCAAAGGGATCGTCCGCCGGGTTTCTGCCCACCTGGCCGATGTATTGCTTGCATGCCGGAGAATTGCCGTCGACGGGCGTGCCACCGCGGGTATGCCCCAACCGGCAGTCGGCTTCTTTCTGCAGTATCGTGTCGGTGCTGTAGCTCGATACTTCGTTGCTGATCTTGATGTGGTAGTAGTCGGCGCGAACGTTGAAATCCGAGGTCGGCGACCAGACCACACCATAGCCGAACGATTTCGCGGTGACGTATTTCAGATCCTTGTTGCCGTTCGAGGATCCTTTGATCTGCACCGAGTTGTATGGCGGCAGACAGTTCGTATAGTTGTCGCCCTGCACACGCCGGCAGTTGTAGTAGTCCGGCAGACTCTGGAAGAACGAGCTGCCCGTGGAGAACACGTAGCCCATGTCCGGCGCGCGGAAAGCCGTACCGTAGTTCGCGCGCAGCAGCAGGCTTTCGAACGGCCGGAATTCCAAGCCCAGCTTGTACGTCACCTTGCCTTGGCTCGAACTGTCCGCCTTGTAGCGGTCCCAGCGCGCAGCCAGGTCCGCGGTCAGCATGCTCGTGACCGGAACGGTAAACTCGGCGGCCACGGCCTGACGATCGCGCTTGCCGCTGCCGCTCGTACCGCCGACGTTGAGGAACTGACCGGCCGTGACACGGGGATCGACGGGGTTGTCCCAATATTGGTTGCCTGCTTCGACTACACCCGCAAAGCCCACCCCGCCGGCCGGCAGGGTAAACAGGTCGGTATTCGTCACCGTCAAATTCAGGTTCTGCGTATAGGTTTCCGAATCGCTCTGTATCACATCCGACAATTTCATGTAGTCGGCTGGGGTCATCGCGGCCCAAAAATGACCGTTGCCGACGATGTGATACGCCGGGTAGTCGCGTCCCTTGTAGGTGTACGCCCCATCCTGCGCCCCAAGGAACCAGGCGTTCGCCGGCGCCGCCAGGAATCGGCGGCGCTTGGAATTCTGATCGCTCTGCGAACGATGGTAGTAGGCGTCGTAGTTCCAATCGGAATCGCCAAACGAACCGCGCAGGCCCAGATTGGCGACATAGTATTTACCGAACAAGCGGCCATCGTTCGCACCCTGAACTTCTTCCGGCGCAAGTACGTACTGCAACAAATTGAGCAGGCGCCCGGAATCGCGGTCGTAGAGCACGTTCGAAGTGGAATAGAACTCCTGATAGCCGCCGCCGGCGGCATACGAGGTCTTCGTGGAGTTGTACAGAATATCGCCGTAAGCCTGAGCATGATCGCTTAGCTGATACTTCAGACTCAGGTAGCCGTTGGCGACCTTCTGCTGGTTCTGCATCGTGCCGTTCGAGGAGTCGTAGATGGAGCCGCAGTAGTTGCCGAAACCGGGACGGTTGCTGTACTGAAGGGTCCCGCGGAATAGGTTGGAGAGCGGAGCGCATGCGGCCGCCCCCGGATCTGCATAGCGGTTGGTCGTCGCATCGCGGGCAACGCGGTCGCGCGACGCGATCGGCTGCGAACCGTTGAGCGTGGGATTGTCCGCGGCACTGTCGCTGAAATCGCGCTGGCGGTAGAACACCGGATTCTGATTGCTGAACTCAAGAGCCCACAATACGTCGAGCTTGCCCCAGGTGCTCCCGCCGCCGATCTGCAATCGTTGCGATGCGCCGCCGCCATCGGTGTAGCCGCCCACGCGAAAATCGAGCGTGACGCCGTCCATCTTCTGCTTCAAAACGATGTTCACGACGCCGGCGATCGCAGCCGAGCCGTAAATCGCGGACTGGTTGCCGGGCAGAACGTCGATATGATCGACGATCATTGAAGGAATGGTCGCCAAATCGACAAAGTTGCTGTTGCTGTTGTAGAGAAACGGAAAGTCCGCCATCGGACGGCCGTTCATCAGAACCAGGGTGAAGCTCGGATCGAGACCGAGCAGGCTGATCGTGCTCGCGCCCGGAGTGAAGCCCTGAGTGTATTGGCTGTCCTGCACCTGACCGGTGGCGACGGGTAGCGCACGCAGGGCGTCGTATACGTTCTTGAAACCCTCGCGCTTCATGTCCGCATTGGTGATCGTGATCGTCGGCGACGCCGTCTCGATCTGCGCGCGCGGAATCAGCGAACCGGTAACGGTGACGCCGGTCAGCTCGACCGCCTCTTTCTTTTTCTCCTGCGGTTGGTCGGCGGCGCTTTGCGCCATCGCAGCACCGGCCGAGAACCCCGCACACAAGGCGACGACGATGGAAGAGACGAGCAAACGTTGCTTCATGTGATTCCCCAATCTGAAGTGATACGGAAACCGGGCAAACGGTTTGCTTGCCCGGTCGACTTCGCAGGCGCTTGTGGGACGCGACGGATGGCTCGCTTCCGAAAAAGAAGCGCGCTCGAACGATCAATCCACACCCCGTGTTCAGACACGGGTTACCCACTGCTTTGGATCGACCATAACAAGCATTTAACTCGGATGTCAATTTGGTGAATTTTTCTACATAGTCTTACAGCCGTCTCCCGATTTGAACGCAAAGCGCTTCAACGCCGATCCCGTCGATGCGACGGGAAGCGGTCGTGTCGCGTCGTAGTCGTTTTGAAGCCCCCGTACTTCTCGGCCCCTCCGGCAATCCTTGTGCTGTTGAGGGATCCCTCCCGATCTGTGACCACGGAATCAACAGTCCGGTCGTGCAGCTTACGCATCCTGCCAGCGCACAAGGCGCTTTGTGGTCATCACGGTAATTAATGTTTTTTTTACTTATGTGTCAATTTTGAAAGCGGATTTCACGATCGGAAATTTCGGCTGCCGACCCGCGCGCGACACCCCTCGCCGGCGATCGGGCAACGGGCGCGAAGTCTGTGCAGCACGCGTTCGCAAGGCTAGAATCGGATGCGATCCATTGTGGGCGGATGTCGGCAAGGTCCAAGGACGGTTTGAAAAACTGCAACATGGGATTTTTCGCAAACGCTGGCGGTTGCTGCACGAAAGGGTGATGCACGTTACATCTTCGATTTCTTAAGGAGGCTAGCCATGCGAATTCTTCTTGCTACCACGATTCTGTCCGCGGGCCTGCTCGCGGCCTGCGGTTCGTCCGCCCCCCCGCCGCCGCCCGCACCCGCCGTCGCGCCGATCGCGAACGCGGTGACCGGCACGATCGCATTGATCGAACCGCGCGAACTCAGCGATGCGGCCAAGGTCGACGTGCGCGTGTACGACGTGTCGCATCCCGAGATCGTGCTCGCGCAGACGACGATCCCGAACGCGAACAAGCTGCCGCTGCCGTTCAATCTGCCGATCGACACGAGCAAGGTCGACCCGAAAGGCATCTACGCCCTCGACGCGATCCTCACCGACGGCAACCGCCGCTTCCTGAAGAGGCTCGAATACCAGGTCCTCACCGACAAGCAGCGCACGGCGAAGGTCGATGTGCAGCTTGCGCCCGAACCGACGCCGGCCGAGAAGCTGTTCGAGGAATACAAGAAGGCCGCCGCGCAGACCGGCAATCTCAAGCAGATCAGCGGCAAGTATTCGAACGACAATTTCGGTACCGCATGGGATGCCTTCACCTCGAACGGCAAGGTCAAGTTCGTGCGCGAGGTGACCGACGCCTACGACGACAGCGGCCGCACCACCTACAAGATCGCTTACAAGGACGACAAGCCTTGGGTGATAGTGCGCGAAACCTCGCCGGTCGGTTCGAGAACGGTGCTGTCGACGACCAAGGTCGGCTGGGGCGACGACGGCAGCCTCGTGCTGCACGAAAAGGATGCGGGCGGGCAGACCTCCGAGGTCTCCGACGCCGATGCCAAGGCGCTGCAGGCGCACGCCGAGGCGGCGCTCGACGTGGCCCAGGGCCATGCGCCGAAGCCGCAGACCGGCGCGCAGACCGACAACAAGGGCAAGACCCCGCCGCCGAAGAAAAAGCACTGATCTCCGGCGGGGGCGGCCGCCGCGCCCGATCGCGACAAAAGAAGGGCGCCTGACGGCGCCCTTTTCGTTTCCTAGTTTCGCCGCGCCTTCGCGAAGGCGTCGGCGAAGGCGTTGTTGGCCGGTGCCGGTGCGGCCGCCTTGGCCAAGCCGCCGCGATTGCCGGGACGGGGACCGCGTGGATCGCGCGCCGCCGCAGCAGCATCGCGCACCGACGTGCGCGCCTCGCCGATCGGATCGTCGAGCCGCATCGTCAGCGCGATGCGTTTGCGCGGCAAGTCCACTTCGAGCACCTTGACCTTGACGATGTCGCCGGCCTTCACTGCCTCGCGCGGGTCCTTGACGAACTTGGTCGACAGCGCCGAGATGTGGACGAGGCCGTCCTGGTGCACGCCGATGTCGACGAAGGCGCCGAACGCGGCGACGTTGGAGACGCGGCCTTCGAGGACCATCCCGGGCTTCAGGTCCTTCATGTCCTCGATGCCGTCGGCAAACTCGGGCATGTGGAACTCGGGGCGCGGGTCGCGGCCGGGCTTTTCCAGTTCCTTGAGGATGTCGCGCACGGTCGGCACGCCGAATTTCTCGTCGGTGTACTTTTCCGCCTTGAGCGAGCGCAGGAAGGCGATGTCGCCGATCACCTGCTTCGTCTCGCGGCCCGACTCGCCGAGGATGCGCTCGACGACCGGGTAGGCTTCCGGGTGCACGCTCGACGCATCGAGCGGATTGTCGCCGCTCATCACGCGCAGGAAGCCCGCGCACTGCTCGAAGGCCTTGTCGCCGAGACGCGGCACTTTCTTGATCGCCTCGCGGGTGCGGAACGCGCCGTGCTCGTCGCGATACTTCACCACGTTTTCGGCGACGCTCGCCGTCAGACCCGCGACGCGCGACAGCAGGGAGGCCGAAGCCGTGTTCACGTCGACGCCCACGCTGTTGACGCAGTCTTCGACGACCGCATCGAGCGAGCGCGCCAGCTTCACCTGGTTGACGTCGTGCTGGTATTGGCCGACGCCGATCGCCTTCGGTTCGATCTTGACCAGTTCGGCCAGCGGGTCCTGCAGGCGCCGCGCGATCGATACCGCGCCGCGCAGGCTCACGTCCATGTCGGGGAATTCCTTCGCCGCGGTTTCCGATGCCGAATACACCGAAGCGCCCGCTTCGCTGACCACGATCTTCGCCAGCTTCAGCTCGGCGTGCTTCTTCATCAGCTCGCCTGCGAGCTTGTCGGTCTCGCGCGACGCCGTGCCGTTGCCGATCGAAATCAGGTCGACCTTGAACTGCTTGCACGCGGCGGCGAGATAGGCGATCGACTTGTCCCACTCGTTGCGCGGCTCGTGCGGATAGATCGTGCCGGTACCGAGCACCTTGCCCGTGGTCTCGACGATCGCGACCTTGACCCCGGTGCGGATGCCCGGATCGAGGCCCATCACGACCTTCGCGCCGGCCGGCGCCGCCATCATCAGATCCTTGAGATTGCTGCCGAACACGCGGATCGCCTCGTCCTCCGCCGCCTCGCGCGCGCGGCCGAACAGATCGAGGGTGAGCTGCAGCATCAGCTTGATGCGCCAGAGCTGGCGGCAGGTTTCCCTGAGCCATGCGTCTGCGGGCCGGCCGCGATCGACGATATCGAAATGCGCGGCGATGCGGCCCTCGCCTTCGGCGTGGCCCTGCTCGACTTCGACGCCGGGTTCCAAATCCAAATCAAGAAAACCCTCGTTGCGCGCGCGGAACAGCGCGAGCAGACGGTGCGAGGGAATCGACTTGATCGGCTCGACGTGATCGAAGTAGTCGCGGTATTTCACGCCCTCGACCTCCTTGCCCGCGACGACCTTGGCGCGGATTTGCCCACGCCCCCAGAGCCATTCACGCAGTTCGCCGATCAAGGCAGCGTCTTCGCTCATCTCTTCGAGCACGATCGCGCGTGCGCCATCGAGCGCGGCCTTCACGTCGGCGACATTCTTTTCCGCATCGACGTAGGCGGCCGCCAGGCCTTCGGGCGTTTCGGCCGGATTGCCGCGCAGCGCATCGGCGAGCGGCTGCAGGCCAGCGTCGCGCGCGATCTGCGCCTTCGTGCGGCGCTTCGGCTTGTACGGCAGGTACAAGTCTTCCAAGCGCGCCTTGGTGTCGGCGTCGAGGATCTGCGCCTTGAGTTCGTCGGTCAGCTTGTTCTGTTCGGCGATGCTCGCCAGCACCGCGGTGCGGCGCTCCTCGAGCTCGCGCAGATAACGCAGGCGTTCTTCGAGCAGGCGCAGCTGCGTGTCGTCGAGACCGCCGGTCACTTCCTTGCGGTAGCGCGCGATGAACGGCACGGTGGCGCCTTCATCGAGCAGTTGTACGGCCGCGGCGACCTGGTCGGGCTTGGCGGCGATTTCCTGGGCGATCTTGTTTTCGATGTTCGACATACGGTGTTGCGTGAGCGGCGTTCCACACGAAGGGACTCGCATTGTAGGCGAGCGTGCGGGCTTGCAGTCCAGCACCGTTTTATGAATCGGATCGCGCTTTCCATCTACAATCGGAATCCGATTGGATCGCCCGGAAACCGCCTGGATGCCTGCCCCCCACTCGACGGAATTTCGACTCTCGGCGGTCCTGGCGACGGTTTCTCTGCTCCTCTGCGCCACCGCCCGTGCGGACGACGAAACCGGCGACGATCGTCGCCTGCAGTGGAAGCTCACCCCGTCGTACTACGACAACTCCGACGGCACGCATGCGCGCGATGCGAATCTGCGCGCGGACTTCGGCGATCAGCGCGCCTGGATCGGCGACTACCGAGACTCGCAGGGATATCGCCAGGCCCGCGCGGGCTTCGACGCCGTGACGCAAATCGGCATCGTCAATCTGGATTTCTCGGGGCAATACGCCACAGGCGGTTTCTGGGGCGGCTCCGTCACCTCGCAGACAGGCGGCGACAGCTACGCCATCCTCGGCTGGGGACGGACGAACCTGCACACCTATTACAACCTCAACTTCGACCCCAACGACGCGGTCACCGTGGGCTTCGGCACGAAGGCGCTCGCGCAGGGCCTCGAAGCGCAGATCTATCATCTCTGGGACGACCGCCTGCCGACACGCCAGCACGTCACGCATCTGCTGCTGCACTACGACGTGAACGATCGGTCGCGCTGCTCGCTCGACCTTTCCTACAAGCACGGCCTGGCCGACCCGCAGACCTACGTGCGCGGGTACGCGATCGCGGCGACCTACGCCTGGCATCACGTGTTCGCGAGGCTCGCCTACGACCAGCACGCGAACTTCAATCTGCCGAACCAGAAGCGCATTTCGGTCGGACTGTCGTTCTGATCTTTCGCCCGTCGTTCCCGCCGGCAGCGTGCGGCAACGACGATTGGGCGGCGATCATGTCTCCTCGCCGACGACAGCTTCGTACAGCAGCGGCAGCAGGTTCAGCGCGATCAGCGTCGCCGAGACGATGCCGCCGACGATGACGACGGCAAACGGCCGCTGCGTTTCCGAACCGATGCCGTGCGACAGCGCGGCGGGCAGCAGGCCCAGGCCCGCCATCAACGCGGTCATCAGGATCGGACGCAGGCGGCTTGCCGCGCCTTCGAGCACGGCTTCCTGCAGCGCCTGGCCCTGCGCGCGCAGCGCGACGATCTGCTCCACCATGATGACGCCGTTCTGCACCGAAATGCCGGCGACGGCGATGAAGCCGACCGCGGCCGAGATCGACAGATGCAGTCCGGCCAATGCCAGCCCTGCGAGACCGCCGATCAGCGTGAACGGCACGGTGGCCAGGATCAGCAGTGCTTTGCGGATCGAACGGAACGCCCAGAACAGGAGGATGAAAATGCCGACCAGGGACAACGGTACGATGATCATCAGCCGTGCCGTCGCGCGCTTCTGGTTCTCGAACTGGCCGCCCCAGGCGATGCGATAGCCGCTCGGCAGCTTCACCTCGTCGGCGACTCGGCGCATCGCCTCGGCGACGAAGCTGCCCTGGTCGCGGCCGAGCACGTTGACCTTGATCGCGACGATGCGGCTGCCCGACTCGCGCAGCACCTTCGCCGCGCCCTGGCGTTCCTCGATGTGCGCGAGCTGGCCGAGCGGCACGGTGCCGGCGCCGCCGGGCAAGGTCACCGGCAGTTGCGAGACTTTCTCGACCGAATTGCGAAACGGCGCGTCGAGACGCAGGGTCACGTTGAAGATGCGGTTGCCTTCGTAGAAGCTGCCGGCGACCGCGCTGCCGAGTGCGGTCGCGACCGTCGTCGCCGCGTCGTTGACGTTGATGCCGTAGCGCGACATCACGGCGCGATCGAGCGTGACGTCGAGCTCGGTCTGGCCGCCGATCTGGATTTCCTCCACGTCGGCCGAACCCGGAACCTGGCGCAGCACGGCGGCGATTTCCTCGCCCTTGGCCTGCAACACTTCGAGGCTTTGCCCCGACACCTTCACCGCGATCTCGCCCTTGACGCCCGACAAGGCTTCTTCGACGTTGTCTTCGATGTATTGCGAGAAGTTCGTCGGCACGCCGGGCATCGCATGGATCTTCTTTTCCATGTCGCGGATCAACGCTTCCTTGTCGGCGAAGCGCCATTCGCCGCGCGGCTTCAGGTCGGCCATGACCTCGATATTGTTCGGCCCCTTCGGATCGGTACCGTCGTCGGGGCGCCCGGCCTGGGTGATGACCTGTGCGACTTCGGGATACGAGAGCAGGATCTTGCGCACATGGCGTTCGACTTCCTTGGTCTTGTCGAGCGCGGTCGACGGCGGCAGGTCGACCGTGAGCCAGATGTTGCCCTCGTCGAGCTTGGGCAGGAACTCGCTGCCGAGCAGCGGCGCCAATGCGAGCGCGACGACGAGCAGGCCGACCGCCGCGCCGATCACGAGCTTGCGACGCCGCGCCCACCGCCCGAGATCGGTGCGGTAGCGCAGGCGCAGACGCTCCATCCATGTGCTGTGCTTTTCCTCGAGCCCCGGCCTGCGGGTCGCCCAGAACAGCAGCGCGGGAACGAGAGTCAGCGTGAAGATCACCGCGCCGGCCAGGGCGAACGTCAGCGTCAACGCCATCGGCGCGAAGATCTTTCCTTCGACGCGCTGGAAGGTGAAGATCGGCAGGAACGCGAGGATGATGATCGCCTTCGAGAACAGGATCGGCGAACCGAGATGGGTCGCGGTCTGCGCGAGTGCGGCATGGCGCGATTCCGCCGTCGCCTCGCCGCGCGCCGCGTCGAATGCGAGCCGCACCATCAGCGCCTCGACGAGTACGACGGCGCTGTCGATCATGATGCCGAAGTCGACCGAGCCGAGCGAAATCAGGTTCGCGTCGATGCCGCGCACGCGCATCAGCAGGAACGCCGTCAGCAGCGCGAGCGGAATCACGCTCGCCACGATCAATGCCGCCCGCCAGTTGCGCAGGAAGACGAGCAGCACCGCGATCACGAGCACGGCGCCGACGCTGAGATTCTCGGTCACCGTGTCGACCGTGTGGCTGACCAGGGCCGTGCGATCGTAGATGGGATGGATTCCGACGCCGGGCGGCAGGCGTTTCTGCACCTCGGCGATGCGCGCTTTCAGCGCCGCGATCACCTTGGCCGGATCTTCGCCTTTGGTCATCACGACGATGCCTTCGACCAGATCGTCCTGCCGGTTGTAGCCGACGATGCCGTAGCGCGCCTGCGTACCGATCACCGCCTCGCCGATATCGCGCACGAGCACCGGTTGGCCGCCGAACACGGCGACCGGCACGCGGCCGACGTCGTCGATAGTCTTGAACAGGCCGATCGCGCGCACGACCAGATCCTCGTCGCCGCGCTTGAGCAGCCCCCCGCCCGTGTTCGTCGAATTGGCCTGCAATGCCGCAGAGACCTGTTCGAGCGACAAGTTGTACTTGCGCAGCAGGTCCGGACGGACGTGCACCTGGTACTCGCGGATCGCGCCGCCGAAGCCGCTGATGTCGGCGACGCCGGGCACCTGGCGCAACGCCGGCTCGATCGTCCAGTCCTGGATCGCGCGCACTTCGTCGAGCGGCATGTCGGCGGGCGCATCGACCAGATAGCGGTAGATTTCGCCGACCGCCGTGGACAACGGTGCGAGCTGAGGCTGGATGCCGGTCGGCAGCGTGATCTGGGAGAGTTTCTCCATCACCTGCGCGCGGGCGAAATAATCGTCGGTGCCGTCGGCGAACGTCATTGTCACGACGGACAGGCCGCTCATCGAGATCGAGCGCAGCTGGGTCAGTTTCGGCACTCCGTACTCGGTGCGCTCGATCGGCAGGGTCACCGCACGCTCGACCTCCTCGGGCGCCTGCCCCGGCACGAGCGTGATGATCTGCACCTGCACGTCCTGCACGTCGGGAAATGCCTGCACGGGCAGCTCGCCGAACGCGTAGATGCCCGCGATCGCGACCATCAGCGTGACCGCGACGACGAAGACGCGCTGCTTGAGGGCGAAATCGACGACGGCCTTCAGCATGACTGCGGCTCGTCCAAGACGTAGCCGTTGCGGGGGGCCGACTCGTCGAACCCGCGTTGCCGGGAAGTAAAGCCGGCACGGCCGATCGCGCCCCTGCGCTCGATGAAAAGCATCATCACTCCGCCTGCCCCAATTCGGCGTTGAGCAGCACGGCGCCGCGCGTGACGACTCGCTCGCCGGCCTTCACTCCGGTTTTGACGTAGGCGAGGCGCTCGCCGATCACGCTGAGCTGGACTTCGCGGCGCTTGAGCGTGCCCGGCGCCTCCTCGACGAAGACGTAGTGATGCAGGCCGATGCTGACCAGCGCCGAGTTGGGCACGGCGACCTCGTTGTGCGCATGGTCGTCGTCGAGCGGGCTGATGCGCGCGAACATCTCGGGCTTCAAACGCGGATCGGGCCGATCGACTTCGGCGCGCACATTGATGCGCCGCGTCGCCGGATCCAGCGCGGCACCGACATAGATGATGCGGCCGGCGAAATGCCGGTCGGGGATCGCATCGACGTCGATGCGGATATTCTGCCCGTTGCGGACGTTGGCCATGTCCTGCTCGGACAGCTCGAACGTCGTCCACAATTTGGTCGGATCGGTGATGATGAACAGCGGCGTCTGCGCGTCCGGCCGCACTTCCTGGCCGGGATTGATCGTGCGGTCGACCAGGATGCCGGCGATCGGCGCGCGCAGCGCATAGCGCGCGCCGTCGCCGTTCGGATCGAGATTCTTCAGCACGCTCTGCGCACGCTCGAGTTCGGCCTGCGCCTGACCCAGGTCGGCCTGCGCGCTTTCGAGATCCTTGCGTGCAAGCACGCCGAGCGTGGTCAGCTCCTGCGCGCGGGCCAGCGCCTTCTGTTTCATCGCCAGATCGGCCTGCGCCTTGCGCGCATCCGCGCGCGCCTGAGCGAAGTCGGGCGAATTGAGCCAGGCGAGCACGTCCTTCGCCTTCACGTTCGTTCCCGGCTTGGCGACCAACTCGGTGACGCGGCCGCTCACCGGAGAGAACACGCGCACGGTCACGTCTTCATCGAACGCGAGCTTGCCGGGCAGTGCCTGCGCAACGGGCGCGGCGAGCTCTTCGACCGGCGCGATGTCCAGATAGCTGAGCTGCTCGGCGCCTGCGCCGTAGTGCAGCGTATCGTTCGCCGCCGACGGCTTGGGCGGATCGACCTTCGCTTCCGGCTTGGAGCGGAACAGCCAGACGGCGCCGGCGAGGACCACGATCGCCAGCGCAACGGCGGCGGCGACCCCGAACGGAATTTTCGACAGAGGGTGCTTCACGGCGTTCCTTGATTTTCCTCGGGTGCCGCGGCAGCCAGCGCGGCGAGGGCTTCGGCAAAATCGGCGTGGGCGTCGGTCGCGTCGTCCTGCGTCGCCTTGAGCGAGCGACGCGCGTCGAGCAGGTCGGCGAGGGCGAGGCCTCCGCGCGCATAGGCGATTTCGACGGTCTTCTCGGTGTCGAGCGCGCGCTGGATCAGGTCGCTGTCGTAGCGGTGGGCGCGCTGTGCCGCCGCGCGTAGGTCGGCGCGGGCGCGGTGCACGTCGGCGAGGGCGGCGACGCGCACGCGCGCGAGATTGGCCTTGGCTGCATCGACGTCGGCACTGGCGCGCGCGATCTCGCCCCGGTATTGATTGCCGGTGAAGATCGGCACCGACACGCCGATGCCGAGCAAGGTATGTCCCACCGTGGGAGCCGGCGTGGTCGTCGGGTTGTGCTCATACTGGCCGCTGATCGTCACATCGCGCGAGGTCTGCGCATGCGCGAGCTGGAGCGCGGCTTCGGCCGCGCTGACGCGCTTCGTCGCGGCGAGCATGTCGGGCCGCCGCGCCAGCACGGCCTCGGCCGGCTCGTTCGAACCGTCGTCGCCAAGCTTCGGATCGAGCGCGCGAACCGCCCGCGGCCAATCGTCCGCGACAGAGAGATCGCCGGACTGCGCGGTCACGTCGATCAGCGCCGCCAGCGCGACCTGGGCGTCGCGCAGGGCGCCGAGGGCCGAGTCGACCGCGTTGTCCGCCGCCGCCGCGTCGATGCGCATGCGCTCGACGTCGAGGCGCGGCATGTCGCCGAGGCGCAGGCGCTGCTCGGAGGCCTCGATGGAACGATGCTCGATCGTCGCCAGCGTCTGCGCATTCTTGTGCTTTTCCTCGGCGCGCTTGAGCTCCCAGTACGCCTGCGTCACCGCCAGGCGCTCGCTGCGCACGCTGTCGGCGTAGTCCGCATGCGCCGCGTCGGCATTCGCTTCGGCCTGGGCGAGCCGGTGCCTGCGCTTGCCGCCGCGCTCGAACGGCTGCGAAAGGCTGATGACCGTATCGTAGCTTTTGTTCCAGAAATCGCCCGGGCCGTTGTGCCCGGCCGGGTTGATCTTGCTGGTCGAGTACGCGAGGGTCGCGTTCGGCCGCTCGCCCGCGGTGATCTTGTCGGCCAGTGCCTGGTCGACAGCGGTCTGCGCCAGCTGCAGATTCGGGTCGCGCGCGCGCATCAGCTCAAGCGCGCGCTTGAGGCTCAGATTCGCCTCCGCAACCGGCTGCGCCGCTGCCATGCCGACAGCGGACTGAAGCACCACGAGTTGCAGCAGACGAAGCGCAGGGGAGGTTCGGCTTCGACGCATGCGGGATATCGACGGGTTTGGCCGCACGACGTCTTCTTTGCTGCGTCGGCGACAGGTTTCGATGGCGCGAACGATACTTCATTAAGCTTTCAGAAACCTGACGCGCCGACCACGATGCCCGATTGACGTTCACCGTGCTCGGGGTACGTGGATGTGCCCGTTCAAGGCAGACGCTTCGAAGTCGTCCGACCTGGACGATCGCCAACCCGACGAGCCTGCAGCCGCTCCGCCGACGGCCCGGACAGGAAAATCGGGCCGGCGCTCAGGCCACGCGGCGCTGGCCGCGCTTCAAATGCACGAGCAGAAGCGAAATCGCCGCCGGGGTGACCCCCGAGATGCGCATCGCTTGGCCGACGGTCTGCGGCTGGACGGACTTGAGCTTCTGCGTCACCTCGGCAGAAAGGCCGTGCACCTGGGCATAGTCGAACGCGGCGGGGATTACGGTGTCCTCATGGCGGCGCTGGCGTTCGATCTCTTCGTTCTGGCGTTCGAGATAGCCTGAATACTTCGCCGAGATCTGCACCTGCTCGGCGACGCGCGCGTCGGCGACGCCCGGACCGAGCGCGGACACGCGCATCAGCTGCGCGTAGTCGAGCTCGGGGCGGCGCAGCAGGTCGAGTGCGTGCGTCTCGCGCGAGACTTCGACACCGATCGTCGCGGAAATTTCGCGCCCGAGCGCGTTGTTCGGCGCCGCCCAGAGCGATTTCAGGCGCGCCGTTTCGTGGTCGATCGCCTCGCGCTTGCGGCGGAATGCATCGTAGCGGCGGCCGTCGAGGCTGCCGAGCTCGAAGCCCTTGTCGCACAGGCGCAGATCGGCATTGTCCTCGCGCAGATTGAGACGGTACTCGGCGCGCGAGGTGAACATGCGGTACGGTTCGCGCGTGCCGTTGGTGATCAGATCGTCGATGAGGACGCCGATGTAGGCCTCGTCGCGGCGCGGCGTCCAAGGTTCGTCGTCCTGCGCGGCGCGCGCGGCGTTGAGGCCGGCGATCAGGCCCTGCGCGGCGGCCTCCTCGTAGCCGGTCGTGCCGTTGATCTGGCCGGCGAAATACAACCCGTCGATCGCCTTGGTTTCCAACGAGGCCCTGAGGCCGCGCGGGTCGAAATAATCGTATTCGATCGCATAGCCGGGCCGCGTGATGTGCGCGTTCTCCAGGCCGCGGATCGAGCGTACGAGATCGAGCTGCACGTCGAACGGCAGCGAGGTCGAGATGCCGTTCGGGTAGATCTCGGTCGTGCCGAGACCCTCGGGCTCGAGGAAGATCTGGTGCGAGCTCTTTTCGGCGAAGCGGACCACCTTGTCTTCGATCGAGGGGCAGTAGCGCGGACCGATGCCTTCGATCTTGCCGGTGTACAACGGCGAACGGTCGAGCCCGGCGCGAATCACCTCGTGGGTGCGCTCGCTCGTATGGGTGATCCAGCAAGGTACCTGGCGCGGGTGGTCGCCCGCGTGGCCCCAGAACGAGAACACCGGCATCGGCGTATCGCCGGGCTGTTCGGCGAGCGCCGAGAAATCGATGCTGCGACCGTCGAGGCGCGGCGGCGTTCCGGTCTTGAGCCGGTCGACCGCGAGGGGCAGCTCGCGCATGCGTGCGGCAAGGCGCTGCGCCGGCGGGTCGCCGGCGCGACCGCCTGCGTAATTCTCGAAGCCGATGTGGATCTTGCCGGCAAGGAAGGTGCCGGCGGTCAGCACGACGCGGCGCGCGCGGAAGGTCAGTCCCATTTGAGTGACCACACCGGTCACTTTCTGCCCTTCCAAGGTCAGATCGTCCACGGCCTGCTGGAAGATCGACAGGTTCGCCTGGGTCTCGAGCCGCTCGCGGACATACGCTTTATATAGGGCGCGGTCGGCCTGGCAGCGCGTCGCGCGCACGGCCGGGCCCTTGGAGGCGTTGAGCGTGCGCCATTGAATGCCGGCGCGGTCCGCGGCCTGCGCCATCAAGCCGCCGAGCGCGTCGATTTCCTTGACCAGATGGCCCTTGCCGATGCCGCCGATCGCGGGATTGCAGCTCATCTGGCCGAGCGTCTCGATGTTGTGGGTGAGCAGCAGCGTGCGCGCGCCGAGACGGGCCGCAGCCAATGCGGCTTCGGTGCCGGCGTGACCGCCGCCGACCACGATGACGTCGAAATGCTGATCGAAATTCATAACTTGAAAGGCCCGCCACGACGCGGCGCCGGACTATCGGCACAATGGGAAAATTATATCAGTGCACGCTTGGCACGGTTCCTGCTCATACCCGCTGGCACTTCGAACGAACGCACAGCGCCGCTTCAAGCGCGCTGACAATTGGGCTCAGGGGCCGATTCGCGCCAGTACGAAGGACGCAGCAAGGAATTTAGCGAAGGGATTTCAGGAGGAAAGGCTGGCGCCCGGCGGTCGTAGGAACAGGGGGAATCCAAGAGGACCGTATGCCGGGCGCCAGTAACCCTATATTCTGTGCGGATCATCCGCTTCACATTGCCCCGAGGCCACGCTCAAGCGTCGATCTATCGCGGCAGGCGCCGATAGACTACCTCCGGACGCGCTACAAAAACGTGAAGCCCCCCACATCGCAGCAACTTCAACCTGCGCCTACCTTATTTTCGCTTTCGCATGACGTCAAGTTTTGACGTTCAGTGTCACCAGGGGCGAAAGCGGTCGGAGAGCGTCGGTCGGGGTGCGGCGGCATTGTACCTCCACTTGCACGCCATGGGAAATTTATGTGGCGCAATTCACTTTGTGCGCCGAGGTCGCTCCGATTTCGCTTCAATCCGCGGTTGGCACGACGTTTGCTGAACCTGTTCAGCCCGAACCCGGGCTCGAAAAACCAAATCAGGGCGATCCTATGTTGACCGAAAACCACCACACCAGCATCAGCAGTGTGCAGCACCTGCGCCACGACCTGATGATCGAGTTGGGCCGTCTGGAAATGGCCATGGAAGACGCGAACCAGCGCCACGATCCCGAGCAGCAGGGCATGATCGAGAACCTGCAGAGCAAACACGCTCGCGTCTCCGCCGCGCTGAACAAGCTGCCTCTGGACCGTTGATATAGCGCACCGCCGCGAGCGCGGATTGTTCCGCTCGCGGCGCAGATCGCAGGCCCCTCGCACGATCGGGTTATGATCGTGCCCATGTTCGAACCCCTTCAGACCCAAGCTCGCGGAATCGCGGCCCTGCCGGATTTCGCCGATGTCGAGCGCGCAGCGCAACGCATCGCACCGCAGGCAACCCGCACGCCTGTCCTGCGTGCCCGCGGCATCGATGCTCTGGCCGGAGCCGCGCTCGCGTTCAAGTGCGAGAATTTCCAGCGCATCGGCGCCTTCAAATTCCGCGGCGCCTGCAATGCCGTGTGGTCGCTGAGCGACGCCGACGCCGCGCGCGGCGTGGTCACGCATTCGTCGGGAAACCACGGCGCCGCGCTGGCCCTGGCCGCGCGCACGCGCGGCATTCCCGCCCACGTCGTCGTGCCGGAAAACGCGGTCAAATTGAAGCTTGCCGCGATCGAAGCGTACGGCGCGACCCTGCATTTCTGCGCACCCACGATCACGGCGCGTGAAGCCGCCGCCGCGAAGATACAGGCGGAGACCGGCGCCGAACTCGTACACCCTTTCACCGACCTGCGCGTGATCGCGGGCCAGGGCACGGCCACGCTCGAACTGCTGCGCGAGGTCGGGGAACTGGACGCGCTGATCGCGCCGATCGGCGGCGGCGGCCTGATCGGCGGCAGCGCCATCGCGGCCAGGGCGCTTTGTCCGAACATCGAGATCTACGCCGCCGAGCCCGCCGGCGCCGCCGATGCCTACGAATCGATGCGCCGCGGCGCACGCTTCATCGACATCACCCCCGCCACGGTATGCGACGGCCTGCGCGGCATCATCGGCGAAATCAACCTTGCCCTGTTGCAGCGCTACGATGTGCGCGTACTGCCGATCGAGGACGCGCAAACGATCGCCGCGATGCGCCTGGTTTTCGAACGCATGAAGATCGTGGTCGAGCCGTCCTCGGCGATCGCACTCGCAGCCGTGCTCGCCCATCCCGAAATCTTCGGCGGACGTCGCGTCGGCATCCTCATTTCCGGCGGCAACGTGGACTTGGACCATTTGCCCTGGCAGCAACCCTAGATTCGCCGTCTTCGCCGATCGGCGCAATCGAGAGCCCGGCCGCCTCGCCGCTTCTTCGACAACCCTGCAACCGCCCCCCGGGCCGCACATTTTCCATCAAGGACAGGAACACGCTATGAGCAACGCCGCCGCAGAACTGGTCCGACGTTACTATGCCGCCTTCAACGCCGGCGACTGGAACGGCATGCTCGACTGCCTCGGCGACGATGTCGTGCACGACATCAACCAGGGCAAGCGCGAGACCGGCAAACCCGCCTTCCGCGCGTTCCTCGCGCACATGGAACGCTGCTATCGCGAGCAGCTGCGCGACATCGTGGTGATGGTGGGCGAGGATTCCGCGCGAGCCAGCGCAGAATTCGTGGTGCACGGCGAATACCTCGTCACCGACGAAGGTCTGCCGCCGGCAAACGGGCAGAAATATGTTTTGCCCGCCGGCGCGTTCTTCGACGTGCGCAACGGCAAGATCGCTCGCGTCACCAACTACTACAACCTGCCGAACTGGACCGCCCAGGTCGTCGGCGAAGGCTGAGATTGCGATGACACCCTCCGCAAAACCGAAAACGCTCAAGCGCTGCCGCTGGGTCGAAGGCGGCAATGAACTCTACGTCGCCTATCACGACGAGGAATGGGGCGTACCGCTGCACGACGACGCCAAGCTGTTCGAATTCCTCGTCCTCGAAGGTGCGCAGGCCGGCCTGTCCTGGGCGACGGTACTGAACAAGCGTGAAGCGTATCGCCGCGTGTTCCACGGCTTCGACATCGCCAAGGTCGCGCGCATGACCGATGCGGCGCTGGAAAAACTGCTGCTCGATCCGGGCATCATCCGCAACCGGCAGAAAGTCTGGTCGGCGCGCAACAACGCGCGCGCGGCGCTGAAGGTCATCGACGAAGTCGGCAGCCTCGACGCCTACTTCTGGTCCTTCGTCGGCGGCAAGCCGATCCGCAACCGTCTACGCAATCACGGCGACGTGCCTGCGCGCACCGAGCTGTCCGACAAGCTCAGCAAGGACATGCAGAAACGCGGCTTCAACTTCGTCGGTTCGACGATCATCTACGCGCATATGCAGGCGACAGGCATGGTCAACGACCACCTCGTTTCCTGTTACCGCCACGCCGAGGTGTAGCCGAGCCCGTCCCGATGGCGTTAACGAGCCCCTAGCACTCGGTCAGGTGGCCGGCCACGTATTTGTGCAGAATGTCGGCGATCAGGGTTCGGAAAGGCATGCCCTGTTCCTGAGCCTTGGCCTGGATATCGCTCAAATCGTCGGACGGCAGGCGGATACTGACCCGGCGGTCCTCAGCGGACGTCGCACGCGCAGCGGCGCGATAGCGCACCAATTCCTCTTTCGAAACCACGGATTTGAGCTTGCCCTGTGCGTAGGCCATGGCGATTTCGCGTTCGTAGGCGTCGAATTGCGCCATCGAATTTCCCTTTGCCTCGGCCGCCGCGCTTCCCTTCGGGTAGGGAGTGATGGTCTTGAGAAAGAAATAGTCGTCTTCTTCGAAGAACGCCACCAGATAGGCGCCGCCATCGCAAACGACGACGAAAATGTGCTGGTTCGGATATCTCACCACGTCAGGGTGCGCCAGTACGTCGACCGGCCCCTGCCCCTCCAGCGCAATCAAGATGCGCTCAAACGAAATATCACGCTCACGCTTGAGCCATGCATTCTTTTCCGCATTCCACCGAATCGGTTTCATCAGATCACTCTGTCGCCCCTGTATCGCCTCATCATATCCGGAGCGGATGTTTCTTTTGTGATCAGCGCCGCGAACCGCGCAGGCGCTCGATGGGAAAGCTCGCGATCTCGCCGCCGCGGCCGCGGCGCGGCTGGCCGGGATCGGGCGCCCAGGCGTGGGCATAGATGACTTCGTAGGTGGCCGGCAGCAGGCCGTTGTCGCGATAAGTCTCGTAGGCTTCGACCGCGCGGCGGTAGTGCGTGCGGCCGGTCAGTCCGCGCGTACGCGCGGGATCGGCGTTGGTCGCGCCGATCGCCTTGAGTTCGCGCATGAGCGTCGGCGCTTCTTTGTACGTCAGCGTGAAATGTTCCGTATCGAGAACTGGGTCACGAAATCCCGCGTGCATCAATGCATCGCCGACGCGGGCGATATCGCCGAACTGGCTGACGTGCGGGGAACGGTCCGCCTGCGCCCACGCCGCGCGCAGTTCGTGCAAGGTGTCCGGCCCGAAAGTCGACAACGCGAGATAACCGCCCGGGCGCAGCACGCGGCGAAATTCGTCGAACAGCGCAGGCAGGTCGTCGATCCACTGGATGCAGAGATTGGAGAACAGCACATCGATGCTCGCGTCGGCGAGCGGCAGCGCGCGTGCATCGGCATTCAGGCGCCCGACCGGACGCAGCCAGCCCGGTTTGATCCGGCTCAACATCGGCAGCGCCGCATCGAGTGCGATCACTTGCGCACCTTTCCAGCGCGCGCGCATCGCCTGTGCCGCATGGCCCGGGCCGCAGCCGAGATCGAGCACGCGCAATGGCGCCGTTTCGACGTAGTCGAGCCGCTCGAGCAGGCGCCTCTCGACTTCGCGCTGGAGCACGGCGTGCGTTTCATAGCTCGAAGCCGCGCGGCCGAAGGACCGGCGCACCTGCCGGGTGTCGAACGGCGGCGTCATGGCGGCGGGATCCTTCGCGCGAGATCGCCGATCGCTTGCGCGACTTCGGCGGCATGGCTCAGGAACGGTGCATGCCCCGAAGCGATTTCCACGAATCCGCCTTGCTCGCTCTGTGCTGCCGCCCAATGCAATGCCGCCGACGGCACGAGCCGATCGCGCCGACCGGCGATCCATAGGCTCGGCATCGCCAGCCGCGCGAGACCGGCGCGCAGGTCGCTCGCTTCGAGCATCTCCAGACCGCGTTCGAGCGCTTCGAAATCGGGTTCGCCGCGCGCGAACGCAAGCGCCTTCAATTCGCGCAGCTCGGCCTGGGCATTGGCCGAGCCGAGCGTTTCCAGCGCAAGGAAGCGTTCGATCGCCTCGCGATAGTTCTGGCGCAGCCCCAGCGCAAACTGGGCGAAGACGGCGAGATCGACACCGTACGTCCAGCCCTCCGTGTTGACGAAGCACGGCGAAGCGGCGAGACCGACGTAGCCGCGCACCTGCTGCGGACGCGCCTGCGCCGCCTGCAATGCGACGAGGCCGCCGAGCGACCAGCCGACCCAGATGGCCGGCGGCGTCGCGTCGAGCACGCGTTCTGCCCATGCGGCCAGATTGCAGGCCCCATCGTCGCCGCGGCTGAAGCCGTGACCCGGCAGGTCGACGAGATGCACGCGGAAATGCTCGGCAAGCAATGGCGTCAGCGGCGCGAAGATACCGCCGTGCATCGCCCAGCCGTGGATCAATACGAGGTCGGGCCCGGACCCGACTGTCTCGATATGCAAACTCATCAATGTTTCGTACTCGATTAAAGATCAAGATCAAGCTCAAAAGAGCTGCCACGAAGATGACGAAGAAAAGCAGATGAAATTTTTGTTTTTTGCGGCTCTTCTTCGTGTTTTCGTGGCAACTCTTTCGCTTTCGCTCGGCTTTGCTTCTAGCCGTGTCTCTGCCCACGCGTCGCGCGGCGCGCATGCGCGATCGCGCGCGCCAGGGCGTTCAGCAGTTTCTCGACATCGGCTTCCTCGTGCAGCGCCGAGAAGGTGACGCGCAGGCGCGCCTTGCCCTGCGCCACGGTCGGCGGACGGATCGCGGGCACGAAGTAGCCGTCGCTTTCCAGCCGCTGTGCTGCGATCGACGCCGCGCGGCTCGCGCCGATCAGTACCGGCTGGATCGGCGTGCGCGAATCGAGCAGGTCGATGCCGCGCTCGCTTGCGCCGTTGCGGAAATGCGCGACCAGACGATGCAGCTTGGCGCGCCGCCAGTCCTCGAAACGCGCGATGTCGACGGCCGTGCTCGTCGCTGCGGCGAGCGCGGGCGGCATCGCCGTCGTGTAGACGTGGGTGCGCGCAAACTGCACCAAGCCGTCGATCAGGACCTTGCTGCCCGCCACGAACGCGCCGGCGACGCCGAGCGCCTTGCCGAGCGTGGCCATGAGCACGGGCGCGTCGTCCTGGCTCAGCTTCGCTTCGACGAGGCTGCCCGCGCCCTCGTCGCCGAGCACGCCCAGACCATGTGCGTCGTCGACCATCAGCGTCGCCCGCTGCGCTTTGCACAAGGCGGCCAGCCTTGCCAGCGGCGCGATGTCGCCGTCCATGCTGAACACGCCGTCGGTCGCGAGCAGCGCCGCGCTGTCCGCGTCCGATTCGAGTTGGCGTCCGGCGCTTTCGACGTCCGCGTGTACGTAGCGCTTAAGTGTCGCACCCGCGAGCCGCGCCCCGTCGATCGGGCAGGCGTGGTTGAGCTTGTCCTCCACGCACAGGGTTTGTCCCGGACGCGATCGCGATCCGGGATCGCCGTCGCCGAGCAGGGCCTGGATTGCGCCGAGATTGGCCATGTAACCGGTCGAGAACAGCAGGGCGCACTTGCGCCGCGTCCATGCGGCAAGTTTGTCTTCGAGCTCCTCGTGCTCTTCGCGATGTCCGCCGAGCAGATGCGCCGCGGTCGCGCCGACGCCCCACTGTTTCGCCGCACGGATCAGCGCTTCCTGCAGCGCGGGATGCTGGGCCAGGCCGAGATAGTCGTTGCTGGCGAAATTGACGAGCGACCGGCCGCTGATCTGGATGCGCACGCCGTCGACCGCCTCGACCTTGCGCAGGCGGCGCAGCAGGTCTTGCCGAGCGCGTTCGGCGGTGGCGGCGGCGAGACGTTCGATCAGGTCGGGGCGCACACCCGTTTCTCCCTCGGCGCGCTTTGCGCCGGTGGAGAGGGGAGGGGTCAGGTGGCGCTTTTGCATGGCCATGGTGAAGATCGGCGGTTGAGAACGGCGGCGGACGAGCGCCCCCTCACCCAACCCTCCCCCAACGGTTTCGCCGTTGAGGAAGGGCTTTCATCAGGCGGCCTCGACGATATCCGCGTGCACCGTACCCGGCTCCAGCTCGACCTGCATCGGCGAAATGCCGAGCCGCGCAAACAGCGCCTGATCGTGGGCGACATCGGGATTTCCGGTCGTCAGCAGCTTCTCGCCGTAGAAGATCGAATTCGCACCGGCGAAAAAACACAGCGCCTGCAACTCGTCGCTCATCTCCGCACGACCCGCGGAGAGACGCACCACGGAGCGCGGCATGAGGATGCGCGCGACCGCAATCGTGCGCACGAATTCGAACGGATCGAGCAGGGCGGTGCCGCTCAGCGGCGTGCCGGCGACCTGGACGAGGCGGTTGATCGGCACCGACTGCGGGTGCTCCGGCAGGTTCGCCAGGGTATGCAGCAGGCCGGCGCGCTGTTCGCGCGATTCGCCCATGCCGACGATGCCGCCGCAGCAGGTCTTCATGCCGGCGGCGCGGACGTTTTCGAGCGTGTCGAGGCGGTCCTGGTACTCGCGCGTGTGGATGATCTCGCCGTAGAACTCGGGCGCGGTATCGATATTGTGGTTGTAGTAGTCGAGGCCGGCCGATTTCAGCGCCTGCGCCTGGTTCGCGCTGAGCATGCCGAGCGTGGCGCAGGTTTCCATGCCGAGCGCGCGCACGGCACCGACCATTTCGGCGACCTTCTCGACGTCGCGGTCCTTCGGCGAGCGCCAGGCCGCGCCCATGCAGAAGCGCGTCGCGCCGGCAGCCTTGGCCGCCCTGGCTTTTTCCAGCACGGCATCGAGCGGCATGAGCTTCTCGGCCTTCACGCCGGTGTCGTAGCGCGCGCTCTGCGGGCAGTAGGCGCAATCCTCCGGGCAACCGCCGGTCTTGATCGACAGCAGGGTCGAAACCTGCACCGCGTTCGCGTCGTGGTGGACGCGATGCACAGCGTGCGCGCGTTCGAGAAGATCGTTGAACGGCAGGGCGAACAGCGCCTGCACTTCGGCGCGGCTGATGTTTTCGGGAGTCGACACGGGCTTGATCATCGCTGACATCGGGAATTTCGACCTTGGCGTAAACTGCCGGCAGTGTGAATACGCCCCTTCCACCTGTCAACCGAAAAACGTCCTCTTTGGTTGACGGACTCTGGCAGTGTCTGCAGTTCGCCCTGTTGCCGGCGCATTGCCTGCTCTGCGGGCAGGGCAGCGCCGATCGGCGCGACCTTTGTTCCGCGTGCGCCGCGGACCTCGCGCCCAACCGCAGCGCCTGCGCACGCTGCGCCCTGCCCTTGGCGACGCCAGCGGCATTGTGCGGCGAATGTCTGAAAAGAGAACCGCCGTTCGATGCGGCCTTTGCGCCTTTTCTCTACGCGCACCCGCTCGATCTGCTGATGACCAAGCTCAAGTTCGGCCATAGCCTGGCGGCGGGCCGGGTGCTTGCCGAGGTGTGGATCGAATCGCTGCGCGAGGCATTGCGCGCCGGCAGCCTTACCTCGCTGCCCGACGCGATCGTTCCCGTACCGCTGCATTCCGCGCGGCTGCGCGAACGCGGCTACAACCAGACGCTGGAACTGGCCAAACCGCTGGCGCGCGCGTTCGGCGTCGCCCTCATGCCCGACCTCTTGCGGCGCACGCGCGCGACCGCGGCACAGGCGAACCTCGACGCGGCTTCGCGGCGCAGGAACCTGCGCGGCGCGTTCGCAGCCGGGGCGAATCTTCTTTCCCCCGGGGCCCCGGCGCACGTCGTCGTCCTCGACGACGTCATGACCACCGGCACGACCCTGCGCGAGTGCGCGCGCACGCTCAAGCGCGCCGGCACCGCGCGCGTGGACGTCTGGGCGCTGGCACGCGCGCCGCATCGGCGCTGACCGCGCCGCCGCCGGTGGTCTCCCCGCCGCCCGCGCCGGATGGCGCAGCGCAGCTACCCATCTCGACGGTGGTGGATATACTCGGCCGGTGGGGTCTGTCGACCGCGAGCCGGGCGGCAGATCTTCAAGTTCCGTAACGCCCCGAGTTGTTTCCATCCATCAGCCTGTTTCTAGGGAGAAAGGCATGTTGCAACAATACGGTTACTGGATCGCCCCCATCTGCGCCCTGCTTGCGATCGTCTACGGTGTCTGGTCGCGAAGTTGGATTCTCGCCAAACCCGCCGGCAACGAACGCATGCAGCAGATTGCCGCGGCGATCCAGGAGGGCGCGCGTGCCTACTTGAATCGCCAGTACACGACGATCGGCATCGTCGGCGCAGTGCTGTTCGTCGTGATCGGCTTCGCCCTGAACTGGCCGACGGCGATCGGCTTCGCCATCGGCGCCATCCTCTCCGGTGCCACCGGCTTCATCGGCATGAACGTCTCCGTGGCAGCCAACGTGCGCACCGCGGAGGCCGCGCGCTCGGGCCTGGCCGCCGCGCTCGACGTCGCCTTCCGCGGCGGCGCGATCACCGGCATGCTCGTGGTCGGCCTCGGCCTGCTCGGCGTGGCCGGCTACTACCTGGCGCTGCTGCACTTCGGCTTCGATCCCACGCACGCTCTGCACGCGCTCGTCGGCCTCGCCTTCGGCTCCTCGCTGATCTCGATCTTCGCGCGCCTCGGCGGCGGCATCTTCACCCAGGGCGCCGACGTCGGCTCCGACCTC
>CBJLOV010000014.1:0-36004 GCA_966424745.1 uncultured bacterium | reverse complement strand
GAGCTCGCCGCGTAGGGCGGGAGAAGCGAAGCGCATCCCGCCTTCTTGGCGCGGTGCACAGCAACGGCGGGATGCGCCGCTACGCGGCTTCTCCCGCCCTACGCAGTGCCGCGCGACGCATTACTTGCGGCGCTGTAGGGGCGCGATTCATCGCGCCCGCTTTGCCTTTTTCCTTGTCATTCCTGCGTGTTCTTGCCGGGGATCCAACATCAAAAGACGGAGCTCGCCGCGTAGGGCGGGAGAAGCGAAGCGCATCCCGCCTTCTTGGCGCGGTACACAGCTACGGCGGGATGCGCCGCTACGCGGCTTCTCCCGCCCTACGCACCGGGGGAGAGCATGCCCGGGTTCGCGATGGACGTCCGAGTTCGCCGAAGGGCGCAATGTTCTGGGGCGTGCTTGCTGGTTACCTTTCTCTTTGCGCGAGCACCGCGCCGCAGGAGCGGCGTGAACGGCGAAGCTGACCGCGTAGCGGCCTAGGGCGGGATGCCGCAGTCAAGAGAAGTCACCTGCTCGTCCGAAGGACGAGTGGAAGCTATGGCTCTTAAACAACAAACAAAAAGTCAAAAGCCAAAGCAAGAGCTGGATGACCGGCCCTACGGCTGTTGAAAGCCCCGCCTTCGCGGGAACGACGAGCCGGAGTTGTAAGCAGAACTCACGCAATCGTGAAAATGACGAAAAAAACACGGCCGAGTGAAAGGAATGTCACTCGGCGCGGGTGTTACCAGCCGAACACCTTGTATTGAACGGCCCCAGGCTTGCCGTGCATGCCGGCATCGAGGTCGGGCGGCATCGGGCCCTTGTACGCGGGATCGACGTACCACTTCTCCGAACTGCTGTCCTTGGACTTGATGTACTGGGCGAAAATCTTGCCGCGCTTGCGATACTCGGTGATCGTTTCATTGCCCTCCTGGCGCACCGTGACCACGGGCAGCTCGGTCGCCTCGGCGGCCTTCTGCACTTCGGGCGGCAGACCGGGGCTGTCGAATTTCTTTTCGGGTTCGGGCGGCAGTGCGGTCACCGGCTGGGCGGCGCGGCGCCTGGCTTCCTCGGCGGCGGCTTTCGCTTCGGCGTCGGAGTTCGCGATCGGCACGGTCTTCGCGCTGTTCGCCGCAGGCTTGGCCTGCGTCGTGGCAGGCGGGGGCTCGTCCATCGCCGGTGGCGGCTGCGCGGGCGGCAGGCCGTCGTCGGTTTTCTTCTGACCTTGAGCGTGCACCTGGGCCGCGAACAGCCCGCACGCGAGCATGACAGGAAGCAACTTGCGCATGACTCCACTCCGTCAGAAATGCTGGGAGGAGCATAACAAAGCGCGGGTGAAAACGGCATGAAAGCGCGCTCGATCGCTGCCGTTCACGTTTGCAAATCGATAGCGTCTGGCCCAAGCTCTCCGCCCCACAGAAAATCGCGCCGCGCATGACCGCCAAGACCCTGACTCTCATCGACGGCTCCGGCTATCTGTTCCGCGCCTTCCACGCCCTGCCGCCGCTCGCCAACCGCAAGGGCGAACCGACCGGTGCGCTGTTCGGCGTGTTCAACATGCTGCGCACGACGCTGAAGGCCAAGCCGGACTATCTCGCCTTCGTCGTCGACGCCCCCGGCCCGACGTTCCGCGACGAGCTTTATCCCGACTACAAGGCGCATCGTCCGGCGATGCCGGAGGATCTTTCCGCACAGATCGCGCCGATGATGGAACTGGTCGGCGCGCTTGGTATTCCGATCCTGCGCGTCGCAGGCGTCGAGGCCGACGACGTGATCGGCACGCTCGCCAAGCAGGCGGCGAAGGAAGGCATCGAAGTCATCGTGTCGACCGGCGACAAGGATCTGGCCCAGCTCGTCGATGCGCATATCAAACTCGTCAACACGATGACGAACACGAGGCTCGACGAGGCCGGCGTCGTCGCCAAATTCGGCGTGCGCCCCGATCAGATCGCCGATTTCCTTGCCCTGATGGGCGATACGGTCGACAACGTGCCGGGCGTGGAGAAATGCGGGCCGAAGACCGCAGCCAAGTGGCTCGGCGAATACGGCACGCTCGACGGCGTGATCGCCAATGCCGGCCAGATCGGCGGCAAGATCGGCGAAAACCTGCGCAAAGCGCTGCCGCAGCTGCCGCTGTCGCGCACGCTGACGATCGTGAAGACCGATGTGGCGCTCGAACCGAAGCCCACCGATCTGGTGCAGCAGGCCGCGAACGTCGACAAGCTGCGCGAAATGTATACGCGCTACGAATTCAATGCGGCGCTCAAGGAGTTGGATTCATCGCTTCAATCATCCGCCGCACCCGACTCAACGGGTCGAATAGGAACGGCCGGCGCGAACGCAGGAACGAAACCGGAGAAGCAAGACCCCGGCTCGCCTGCAAGCGGAAACAACGAGCAGGGGGAAAACAGCCCTCAGCCCTCGGCCGTCAACCCTTCCGTCTACGACCTCGTCCTCACCCGGGCGGACTTCGACGCCTGGCTGGAGCGCCTGGAAGCCGCCGATCTGATCTGCATCGATACGGAAACGACCGGCCTCGATCCGATGCGTGCGGAAATCGTCGGCATTTCGTTCTCGGTCGAAGCGGGCCGCGCCGCCTACGTACCGCTCGCACACGACTATGCCGGCGCGCCGGCACAGCTCGACCGTGCGACGGTGCTCGAGGCGCTGCGCCCGCTGCTGGAGGATGCGAAAAAGTACAAACTGGGACAGCACGCGAAGTACGACATGAACGTACTGTCGAACTACGCCATCGCCATGCGGGGCGTGCGCTACGACTCGATGCTCGAATCCTATGTGTGGAACTCGTCCGGCAGCCGCCACGACATGGACACGTTGGCAAAGAAGTATCTCGACGTCGACACGATCCACTACGAGGACGTGACCGGCAAGGGCGCCAAGCAGATTCCGTTCTCGCAGGTCGACGTGCGCCGTGCCGCCGACTATGCGGCCGAGGACGCCGACATCACGCTGCGCTTGCACGAGGCGCTGTGGGCCAAGCTCGAAACCGAGCCGAAACTGCAGAAGGTGTTCGACGAGATCGAAATGCCGCTCGTGCCCGTGCTCGCGCGCATGGAGCAGACCGGCGTGCTGATCGACGTCGACAAGCTCAAGAAGCAGAGCGCCGAGCTCGGCAAGCGCCTGCTCGAGCTGCAGCAGCGCGCATACGAAATGGCCGGGCGGCATTTCAGCCTCGACTCGCCGAAGCAGCTGCAGGCCCTGCTCTACGACGAACTGAAACTGCCCGTATCGATCAAGACGCCGACCGGCCAGCCGTCGACGAACGAAGAAGCGCTCGAAGCGCTCGCCAACCAGCACGAGCTGCCACGCCTGATCCTCGACTATCGCACCCTGGCGAAACTGCGCTCGACCTACACCGACAAACTCCCCGAGGCGGTCAACCCTCGCGACGGGCGCGTGCACACGAGCTATCACCAGGCCGTCGCCGCGACCGGGCGGCTGTCGTCGAACGATCCGAACCTGCAGAACATTCCGATCCGCACCGAGGAGGGCCGGCGCATCCGCCAGGCCTTCGTCGCGCCCGCGGGCTACAAGATTCTCGCCGCCGACTATTCGCAGATCGAGCTGCGCATCATGGCGCACCTCTCCGGCGACGCCGGCCTGCTCGCCGCGTTCCATGGCAATCAGGACGTGCACCGCGCGACCGCGGCCGAAGTGTTCGGCGTACCTCCCGAGCTGGTCGACGCGAACCAACGCCGCGCGGCGAAGGCGATCAACTTCGGCCTGATGTACGGCATGAGCCCATGGGGACTCGCACGCCAGCTCGGCATCGAGCGCGGCCAGGCGAACGAGTACGTCAAGCGCTACTTCGAGCGCTATCCGGGCGTGCAGGCCTTCATGAACACCACGCGCGAACAGGCGCACCGCGACGGTTACGTCGAAACCCTGTTCGGCCGACGCCTGTACTTGATCGAAATCCATTCGCGCAACGCCGGCCTGCGCGCGGGCGCGGAGCGCGCGGCAATCAACGCGCCGATGCAGGGCACCGCCGCCGACATCATCAAGCGCGCGATGATTTCCGTCGATGCGTGGCTGCAATCGCTCAAGGGCGAGGCGCGCATGATCATGCAGGTGCACGACGAACTCGTCTTCGAAGTGCGCGAGGACGCCGCGAAGAAAATCAGCGAAGGCGTGCGCGAACGCATGATGCATGCGGCGGAACTCTCGGTGCCGCTGACCGTCGACATCGGCGTCGGCGACAACTGGGACGAAGCCCACTGAAGAGGCGCGGCTGAAGAACCGCTGCCGTCCAAACTGCGATCGCCGCCGGGCCGCTTTAACGAGCGGAGCCGTTTTTTTGCGCGATTAACGGAATCTTTCCGGACGTGAAGATGAAGTTTCTTTCACGTTCCCGCACGCTTGCATCGGTGCCCTCGCAAGCGGTTGATTTTGCAGCGCATGAATGAAAACTAAACCGATCCGTGCAATTTTTCGGCTCGCCTTGAACTAACCTGCGCCAACCGCATCTAATTTCACGGTGCACGCAACGGCACCTCGGCTGGTCCACCTCCCTGGACCCAGCCCACGAAGGCCGATCCCTCCCCAGATCCGCCTTCGGACCCGGCCCCGGAAGCTCCCCCCTAAGCTTTCGGGGCTTTTTTTTGCCTGCTTTGCTCGCAGCCTGTATGCGTGCGTTGCACCTAGCGTTCAACGACGCTTCTTCTTCGCCTGCGCAGCCGATGCGCCATGCACTATTTCGCCGCGCAGCCACTCGCGGAACGCCAGCAGCGGCGGATGCTTGGCCGAACGCGCCGGGTAGACGAGATGGTGCCCGTATTTCGCCGGCATACGCTCGCGCGTGAGCACGACGAGGACACCGTTGTCGATCAACGGCTTCGCCAGAAGGTATCGGCCCATGGCGACACCGAGCCCTTGTGACGCCGCTCTGTGCAACAGCTCGACGTCGGTGAAGCTCGCGACGTAGCGTTTCGGCAGGGTACCGCCGAACTCGGCGAACCAGCGCCGCCAGTGCGCGCTGTTGTCGTCGTATTCGCCGAGCAGCGGCCAGCGCTCGAGGTCGGCCGCTTTCGGTTTTCCGAGTTGTTCGACCCATTTCGGATGCGCCACGGGCACGAGCTGCTCGTCGAGCAGATGTTCCGAAGTCACGCCGGGCCAGACGCCTGCGCCATAGCGCAATGCCGCATCCACCGGTTCGCGCTCGAAGTCGACCACGGCCGTCGTTGTCTGCAGATTGAATTCGAGGCCCGGGTTTTGCGCCATGAACGCGGGCAGCCGCGGCATCAGCCAGCTCGACGAGAACGAGGGCAGCGCGCTGATCGTCAGGGTGTTCGCCGGCCGTTCGCGTACGCGCGCGAAGACGCGCTCGATGCCCTCGATGTGCGCGGCGACGCCGTCGAGCAGGCGTTCTCCGTGCGCGGTCAGGCTGACCCCGCGCGGGCCGCGCGCGAGCAGCTTCTGGCCGAGGCGCTGTTCGAGCGCGCGCATCTGATGGCTCAACGCGCTGACGGTGAGATTCATCTGCCCGGCCGCGCGCGTGAGATTCTTCTCGCGCGCCACGGTCACGAAGGCTTGCAGGGTGTGCAGCGGCGGTTTGCTCATGGCGATCTTCGCGCGAAGCCGCTCCGGCGAGCGGACGAGGGGGCGGATCAACGTTGAATTCCGCTCAACTCAGGCTTGCAAAAGTATCGCTTTTTCCCCGCGCTCGACAAGCTTATCTTGCCTTCCCGTCAAGGCAGCTCGCGGAGAATCCCAATGGCTAACTGGCTGAAGCATTTCGATCAGACGGCGCTGGGCTTGTTGTTCACCGACCAGCATCTCTCGCCGACCGAAGTCGTCAAAATCGCACGCATCGAGCAAGGCACGGGGCAGGCGCAATGCTGTGGTGCGAATGAAAAATCGCGGCAGGACAAGCCGCCGCACACCCAACTGATAGGATTGCGTTGAGAAAGCAGGGACGCGCCATGGCGCGTCCCTGCGGGTCGCATCAGAGATTCTTGATCAGCTCGTCGCCGAACTCCGAGCACTTCACCTCGGTGGCGCCGTCCATCAGGCGGGCGAAGTCGTAGGTGACCTTCTTGTTCGCGATCGCCTTGTCCATCGCCGAGAGGATCGCGTCGGCCGCCTCGGTCCAGCCCAGGTGGCGCAGCATCATCTCGCCGGAGAGGATGACCGAGCCCGGATTGACCTTGTCGAGACCGGCGTACTTCGGCGCGGCGCCGTGGGTGGCCTCGAACACGGCGTGGCCGGTGAGGTAGTTGATGTTGCCGCCCGGCGCGATGCCGATGCCGCCGACCTGCGCGGCGAGCGCGTCGCTGAGATAGTCGCCGTTGAGGTTGAGCGTGGCGATCACGTCGAACTCGTCGGGGCGCGTCAACACCTGCTGCAGGGTGATGTCGGCGATCGCGTCCTTGATCAGCACCTTGCCCGCGGCCAGCGCGGCTTTCTGCTCGACGTTCGCCTCGGCTTCGCCCTTGGCCGCCTTGGTCTTCTCCCAGGTTTCCCAGGAATAGGTCTGGTTCGGGAAGAACTTTTCGGCGACTTCGTAGCCCCAGTTGCGGAACGCGCCCTCGGTGAACTTCATGATGTTGCCCTTGTGCACCAGGGTCACCGATTTGCGCTTGTTCTGGATCGCATACGAGATTGCGCTGTGCACGAGGCGCTCGGTGCCGAGATAGCTCACCGGCTTGATGCCGATGCCGACCTGCACGTCGACTTCACGGTGCGGCGCGCCGATCGCTTCGAGCTGTTTCTGCCAGTCCTGCGCTTTAGCCACTGTGCCGAAACGGATCTTGTCGAACGACTTCGGATCATTCCGGGCGATGAAGTCGAGGATCCTCGAAGCGGCTTCGCTGCCCGCGGCATATTCGATGCCGGCGTAGATGTCCTCGGTGTTCTCGCGGAAGATCACCATATCGACCGCTTCCGGCTTCTTCACCGGCGAGGGCACTCCCTTGAACCAGCGCACCGGACGCAGGCAGACGTACAGGTCGAGCATCTGGCGCAGCGCGACGTTGAGCGAGCGGATGCCGCCGCCGACCGGCGTGGTCAGCGGCCCCTTGATCGAGACCAGATAATCGCGGCAGGCGTCGACCGTCGAATTCGGCAGCCACGTGCCGAACTGATTGTTCGACTTCTCGCCGGCGAACACTTCGAGCCAGTGGATCTTGCGCTTGCCGCCGTAGGCCTTCGCCACCGCCGCGTCGAGCACACGCACCGAGGCGCGCCAGATGTCGGGGCCGGTGCCGTCGCCTTCGATGAACGGGACGATCGGATTGTCCGGAACGTCGAGCTTGCCGTTCCGGATCGAAATCCTGGCGCCGCCGGCGGGCGCGGTGTAGGTGGGCTCGGTCATGGATTGCTCGCGTTTCCCGGTAAACGAGAAAGACATTCAAGCGTACCAGGAACACCCGCGAATCCAGTGCGCCGCCAAAGTTGGACTCGATGGCCACGATCCTCAACCGCGGCTTGCTCTCTGCTTGTCATTCCCGCACGCTTTCGGCGGGGTTCTTAACAGCCGCAGGCTGGTCATCCAGCGCCTTTTCTCGCTGGAACCTATCTCAAAATTGGCAAAACACCTCTTTTTTGCTCGTCATTCCCGCTTTCGCGGGAATGACGAGCCAAAGCGATATCACCGATGTCCCGTCCTCAGCCGGAAAACGCCGCCAGTGCCGTATTGAAGGTCGCGCTTGGCCGCATCACTGCGTTGGTCTTGTCCACGTCGGGCAGATAATAGCCGCCGATGTTGGCCGGCTTGCCTTGTACCGCCTCGAGTTCGTCCACGATCTTCGTTTCGCCGGCGGCCAGGGCGTCGGCCAGCGGCTTGAAACGGGCGGCGAGTTCGGCGTCCTCGGTCTGCGCGGCCAACGCCTGAGCCCAGTACAGCGCCAGGTAGAAATGACTGCCACGGTTGTCGAGCTGCCCGGTCTTGGGGCTGGGGCCCTTGTTGTTGTCGAGCAGCTTGCCGGTGGCGGCGTCGAGCGCGCGGGCCAGCACCTTGGCCTTGGCGTTGTGGTTCTTGATGCCGAGTTCTTCGAGGCTCACGGCCAGGGCCAGGAACTCGCCCAGCGAGTCCCAGCGCAGGTGGTTTTCCTCCACCAGCTGCTGCACGTGCTTGGGCGCCGAACCGCCGGCGCCGGTTTCGTACATGCCGCCGCCGGCCATCAAGGGCACGATCGACAGCATCTTTGCGCTGGTGCCCAGTTCCATGATCGGGAACAGGTCGGTCAGGTAATCGCGCAGGATGTTGCCGGTGGCGCTGATCGTGTCCAGGCCGCGGATCACGCGCTCCAGCGTGTAACGCATCGCGCGCACCTGGCTCATGATCTGGATGTCCAGGCCGGTGGTGTCGTGCTCGTGCAGGTACATCTTGACCTTGGTGATGAGCTGGGCCTCGTGCGGGCGGTACGCGTCGAGCCAGAACACCACCGGCATGCCGGAGTTGCGTGCGCGCGTGACCGCGAGCTTGACCCAGTCGCGGATCGCGGCGTCCTTGACTTGGCACATGCGCCAGATGTCGCCCTGCTCGACGTTCTGGCTCATCAGCACCTCGCCGGTGGCCAGATCGGTGATGTTGGCGATGCCGTCCTCGGGGATCTCGAAGGTCTTGTCGTGCGAGCCGTATTCCTCGGCCTGCTGGGCCATGAGGCCAACGTTGGGCACCGTGCCCATCGTGCGCGGATCGAAGGCGCCGTGCCATTTGCAGAAGTTGATCATCTCCTGGTAGATGCGGGCGAAGGTCGATTCGGGCATCACCGCCTTGACGTCCTTGAGGCGGCCATCGGCGCCGTACATCTTGCCGCCGGCGCGGATCATCGCCGGCATCGAGGCGTCGACGATGATGTCATTGGGCGAGTGGAAATTGGTGATGCCCTTGGCCGAGTCCACCATCGCCAGCTCCGGACGGTGCTCGTGGCAGGCATGCAGGTCGCGCTTGATCTCGTCCTGCTGGCTCTGCGGCAGGGCGGCGATCTTGGTGTACAGGTCGACCATGCCGTTGTTGACGTTCACGCCCAGTTCCTCGAAGGTCTTGGCGTGCTTGGCAAAGGCATCCTTGTAGAAGATCTTCACGCAGTGGCCGAACACGATCGGGTGCGACACCTTCATCATCGTCGCCTTGACGTGCAGCGAGAACATCACGCCGGTCTTGCGCGCGTCCTCGATCTCCCTTTCATAGAAGGCCAGCAGGGCTTTCTTGCTCATGAACATGGAGTCGATCACCTCGCGGTCGAGCAGCGAGACCTTGGGCTTGAGCACGAGAGTCTTGCCGCTCTTGGTGATGAGCTCCATCTTCACGTCGCGCGCGCGGTCCAGCGTCATCGACTTTTCGCCGTGATAGAAGTCGCCGCCGTGCATGTGCGACACGTGCGAGCGCGAGGCCTGGCTCCACTCGTCCATGCGGTGCGGGTTCTTGCGCGCGTATTCCTTGACCGCCTTGGGCGCGCGGCGGTCGGAGTTGCCCTCGCGCAGCACCGGGTTCACCGCGCTGCCGATGCACCGGTTGTAGCGCGCGCGGATGTCCTTCTCCTCGTCGCTCTTCGGGTTCTCGGGGAAGTCGGGAACCTTGTAGCCCTTGTCCTGCAGCTCCTTGATCGCCGCCTTGAGCTGCGCCACGGAGGCGCTGATGTTGGGCAGCTTGATGATGTTGGCCTCGGGTTTCAGCGTGAGCTTGCCCAGTTCGGCCAGGTTGTCGGGCACGCGCTGCGCCTCGCTCAGCGCCTCGGGAAACTGGCCGAGGATGCGGGCCGCCACGGAAATGTCGCTGGTCGCCACCTCGATGCCCGCCGGCTTGGCGAAAGCCTGGATGATCGGCAACAGCGAAGCCGTGGCCAGGCGCGGCGCTTCGTCGGTGAGGGTGTAGATGATCTTGGGGTTCGCGGCGGTCATAACGGTTCTCTTGCAGGCAGTTTCGGATGGGCACCTCGAAAAAACCGACCATGCTCGACAATTTGCGCGCCGGCCGTGCTCGGAATCGGCATGTACGTCGCCGTACACTCGGGTTCCTGCACGCAGGCGACACGCAAATTCTGTTCGCTCGCTACGGTGTTTCGAGATGCCGGAATGACTGAGCCGGCACGCGCAAGGACCTTGCTGACGGAACCGGCCCCGGCGTCGGCGGCTGGGCGCCATTTTAGCAAGTTGCCGCCGGCCTGCGGCGGCGTCATCGGACCGGAGCGGCGCCGAACCAGTGGTTGGCCGCGGCGAGGGCGGCCACGTCGCCGACGATGAGCAGCGCCGGCGCGCGCACTTCGAACGCGCGTGCGCACTCGACCAGTTCGGCGAGCAGGCCGACGAGCACGCGCTGCTGCGGCCGCGTGCCGTTCTCGACGATCGCGAACGGCGTCGCCGCCGGCCAGCCGTCGGCGTAGAGGCTGTCGCGCAGCGTCTCCGCCTCGGCCACCCCCATGTAGACCGCCAGCGTCTCGCCGGCGGCGGTGAGCACGTCCGCGTCGCTGTCGCTGCGGCGCCGGTGCGCGGTGGCGAAGCGCACGCTCTGGGCGTGGTCGCGGTGGGTCAGCGGAATGCCGGCGTAGGCCGCGCACGCGATCGCCGCGGTAATGCCCGGTATCGCCGAATAGGTCACGCCGTGCTCGCGCAGGTATTCGATTTCTTCGCCGCCGCGGCCGAACACGAACGGGTCGCCGCCTTTCACGCGCACGACACGCTTGCCGGCGCGCGCATGCTCGACCATCAGCGCATTGATCGACGCCTGCGGCGTGTGATGCTTGCCGACGATTTTGCCGACGTCGATGCGCTCGGCGTCGCGGCGCGCCAGATCGAGCACTTCGGCGCTGACCAGGCGATCGTGGAGAATCACGTCGGCTTCGTTGAGCGCACGCAGTGCATGCAAGGTGAGCAGCCCCGGATCGCCCGGGCCCGCGCCGACCAGGGTCACGTGACCGCGCATCGCCCCGGTCGTCTCCGCGGCCCCGGCCACGGATGCAGGATCGCGGGCAAACGGATGTTCTTCCAGCAGCGCATTCAGCGCGGCCTCGGCTTCGCCGTCGCGCCGCTGCTTCAACAGACGGGCGACATCGCCGCGCAGCACGTCCTCGTAGAAATGGCGACGGTCTCCGAGGTGGACGAAACGCGCGCGGATGCGCTCCCGTGCGCGCGCAAGCAGCCCGGCCAACGCGCCCCATGAATGATCGAAAAGGGTTTCGATATGTTCGCGCGCAAGACGCGCAAGCATCGGCGCGGCGCCGCCGGAGGAGACCGCGATCGTAAGCGGCGAACGGTCGACGATCGACGGCACGTGAAACGTCGACAACTCCGCATCGTCGACCACGTTGACAAAAATGCGCCGCGCTTCCGCCGCCGCGGCGACGGCGGCGTTGACCACGGCGTCGTCGGTCGCGGCGACGGCCAGCCACGCCTGATCGAGCTGTGCCGCTTCGAATTCCTGCGCGCGATGCGCAAGACGCCCTTCGCTCACCCAGCACGCGAGGTTGTGGCTCAATGCCGGCGCGACGACTTCGATCTGCGCTCCCGCGCTCAGCAGCAGCGCGACCTTACGCTCGGCGACGGTGCCGCCGCCGACGATCAGCACGCGCCGGCCGGCGAGATGGGCGAAGATCGGAAAAAGATTCATCGGCGTTCGAACGGTTCGTCGAACGCCGATTTTGACACGGACCGACCGCGGCGGGTTTCAGCGCATGCCGCCGGAGGCGATCAGTTTCTCGCCGGTCAGCCAGCCCGAATCGGACGACGCGAGGAACACGGCGATCGGGGCGATATCTTCCGGCTGCCCGATGCGGCCGAGCGGCGTCTGCGCGATCATCTGCTTTTCGAAGTCGCCGCCGATCACGCCGATCGCATGCGTGCCTTCGGTTTCCACGCCGCCCGGATTGATCGAGTTGACGCGGATCTTCTTCGGCGCGAGCTCCTTCGCCAGCACCTGCGTGATCGTATCGACCGCACCCTTGGTCGCCGCATAGACCGAAGAACCCGGCAATCCGAGCTGGCTGGCGACCGAGCTGATGTTGATGATGTTGCCACCGTCGGCGCCGAAATGCTTCGCCGCTTCGCGCGAGGCCTGCAGCAGGCCGAGCACGTTGGTGTTGAACTGGCGGTGGAACAATTCCTCGGTCAGCTCTTCGAGCGGAGCGAACTGGTAGACGCCGGCGTTGTTCACGAGCACGTCGACCTTGCCGTAGGCTTTTTTCGTCTCCGCGAACAGCTTCTCGACGTCGGCCGCCTTGGCGACGTCGCCCTGCACCGCGACCGCCTTGCCGCCGGCCTTGGTGATTTCGGCGACAACGCGGTCGGCGCCTTCGCGGCTCGATGCGTAGTTGACCACGACCGCCGCACCCGCTGCGGCCAAGCCTTTCGCGATGCCCGCCCCGATGCCTTTCGAAGCGCCCGTTACCACTGCCACTTTGCCTTGCAACTTGCTCATGTGCGTATCCCGTTGGAAGAATGTTAGTTAGATAAACATCTAACTATCTAAGCGATAAGGGCACGGACCGCAGCCTTTCAAGGGGTGCGCGGAAAATTTGCGCGGACTGCGGCTTCGAACGGAATTCAGATCGCCGCCAGCCGCGCGAGATAGGCGGTCAGCACCTCGCGGCGCAGGGTCAGACGCGCGAACTTGCCCTCGCGCGCAATCTCGATGAGGCCTGCGGTTTCCAGTTCCTTGAGATGGTGCGAGATCGTCGCCGCGCTGACCTGATGCGCGCCCTGCAGCGCACTGCACGGCATCGAAGCGTTGCAGGCGCCGATCTGCTTGAGGATTTCGACCCGGCGCGGCTCGGCCAGAGCACGCGCAATGCGCGAGAACTGACGATCGTCGAGTTCGATCTTGGTACGAATCATGTCGCTAGGATGGGTATGTGACCAAGCCGATGCAAGCCGTGCTGCGCAAGCACTGTTCGTCGCGCGGCCGTTTATCTGTGAAGAAAAATCAAAGAAGGGTAAAGCCCTCGGCTCTTCTTCGTGTTCTTCACGGTTCAACTTTTTGGCTCTTGCTTCGACGGCCAAGCGGGCAAGCAGGCGTGTGCGGAAACGAAAACGGCCCGGAAATCCGGGCCGTATCGTCGTTACGACACGCGGCTCAGTGCTCGCCGTGCGGCTCCGGGGCCGCCAGCGCCTGCTGGGTCTCTTCGCGCGATTCGAGCTTGTCGCCGAGCGTGCGGCGCACGAACACGTAGAAGACCGGAATAAACAAGAGGCCGAGGAAGGTCGCGAACAGCATGCCGCCGATCACGCCGGTGCCGATCGCGTGGCGCGAGTTGGCGCCGGCGCCGCTCGAGATCGCCAGCGGGAACACCCCGAGGATAAAGGCGAACGAGGTCATCAGGATCGGGCGCAGGCGCAGACGGGCCGCGTCGATCACGGCCGCACCGAGCGGACGCCCTCGGCGCTGCTCGTCGACGCAGAACTCGACGATCAGGATCGCGTTCTTCGCCGCGAGGCCGATGATGGTCAGAATGCCGATCTTGAAGTAAACGTCGTTGGTCAGCCCGCGTCCCCAGGTCGCGAGCAGGGCGCCGGTGATGCCGAGCGGCACGACGAGCAGCACGGCGAACGGAATCGACCAGCTCTCGTACAGCGCGGCGAGGCAGAGGAAGACGACGAGGATCGACAGCGCATACAGCATCGGCGCCTGGTTGCCGGAGATGATTTCCTGCAGCGACTGGCCGGTCCAGTCGAAGCCGAAGCCCGTCGGCAAGTCGTGGTTGATGATGTTCGCCACCGCGTCCATCGCCGCGCCGGAGCTGCTGCCGGGCGCTTCGGCGCCGACGATCTCGATCGCCTCGAAGCCGTTGTAGCGGGTCAGCGCGGGCGAGCCGAAGCTCCATGTGGTCTGCACCACGTTCGACAGCGGAATCATCGCCGGCACCGTCGCCGTGCCGCCGCCGCTGGTCGGCACGGTCGTGCTCTGCGTCGCGCTCGGCAGGTAGAAGCGGGTGAGGCCGTCGGTCGACGCGCGGTACTGCGCATCGGCCTGCATGTTGACGCGCAGCACGCGCCCGCCATAGAAGAAGTCGTTGGCGTAGACCGGCGCGAGCATCAGCTGGATGGCCGTGTAGACGTCCGACAGCGACAAGCCCATCGACTGCGCCTGCACGCGGTCGACCTTCATCAGCAGTTGCGGCGCGCTCGGCAGCACGTTCGGGCGCACGTTGGCGAGCAGGTTCTTCTGCTCGGCCGCCTTGCCGAGCACGGTGTTTTGCGCGGCGATCAATGCCTCATGGCCCTGGCCGGCGCGGTCCTGCAGGTAAAGGTCGAAGCCGCCGAACTGCGACAGGCCGCGGATCGTCGGCAGGTTGACGACGAACACCATGGCGTCCTTGATGCCGCCGAACATCTGGCCCTGGAATTTGCGGATCAGCTCCATCGCGGTGTGCTGGCGGCTGTCCCAGTCCTTGAGCTTGCAGAACGCCATGCCGACGTTTTCGCCGTTGCCGACGAAGCTGAAGCCGCTGATCGCGAACACGTGCTCCGCTTCGGGGTCCTTGCGCAGCATCTCCGAGACCTGGTCCATGACCGCGTTGGTGCGCTGGATGCCGGTGCCCGAAGGCAGGGTCGCGATGACGAGCGCGTAACCCTGGTCTTCTTCGGGCACGAAACTCGTCGGCAGGATCTTGAACAGCAGGCCGCAGACCACGCCGATGACGAGGAACACCCCCATCCACGACGGCATGTGGCGGATCGCCCCGGTGATGTGACCGACATAGGTGCCGCGCACCCATTCGAACACGCGGTCGAAGGCGCGGAAGGCGATGTTCTTCTGGCCGTGCTCGTGCACCGGCTTGATGATCGTCGCGCACAGCGCCGGGGTGAAGGCGAGAGCGAGGAAGGCCGAGAACGCCGTCGACAGCGCGATCGTCAGCGCGAACTGCTTGTAGATGACGCCGACCGATCCCGACTGCAGCGCGCTCGGGATGAACACGGCCATCAGCACCAAGGCGATCGCGACCACGGCCCCGGAAATCTGGTCCATCGCCTTGCGCGTGGCTTCCTTCGGCGAGAGGCCTTCCTCGGTCATGATGCGTTCGACGTTCTCGATGACGACGATGGCGTCGTCGACGACGATGCCGATCGCGAGCACCATGCCGAACAGGGTGAGCTGGTTGATCGAAAAGCCGACCGCCCACATCGACAGGAAGCCGCCCATCAGGGCGACCGGAATGACCAGGGTCGCGATGATCGTCGCGCGGAAGTTCTGCAGGAACATCAGCATGACGATGAAGACGAGGACGATCGCCTCGAACAGCGTCTGCACGACTTCCTTGATCGAGATCTTGATGAAGTCGGTGGTGTCGTACGGCAGCACGTATTCGACCCCGGGCGGGAAGGTCGGCTTGAGCTGTTCGAGCTTGGCGATCACCGCGTCGCGCACGGTCAGCGCGTTGGCGTCGGTCGACAGCTGCACGCCGAGGCCGGCAACGCCCTTGCCGTCGAAGGTGGAGCGCAGGCCGTAGGTGAACGGGCCGAGCTCGACGCGGGCGACGTCCTTCAGCCGCACCGAAGTGCCGTCGTTGTTGGTGCGCAGGATGATGTTGCGGAACTCGTCCGGGCTGGTGAAGCGGCCTTCGGCGATCACCGGCGCGGTGAACGCATCGCCTGCCGGCGCCGGCTCCGAACCGATCGAGCCCGCCGCCACCTGCACGTTCTGCGCGCGCACCGCGGCGAGCGCCTGCGCCGGCGACATGCCGTAGCCGTGCAGCTTGTCGGCGTCGAGCCAGATGCGCATCGCGTATTCGGAACCGATCTGGCGGATGCTGCCGACACCGGGAATGCGCGCGATCTGGTCGGCCACGCTCTGCGACATGAAGTTGTTCAGCGCGGCGGAATCGTAGCGGCCGTCCTGCGACACCAGGGAGAAGAACATCAGGAAGTCGGGGTTGGTCTTCAGCACCGTGATGCCCTGCTGGGTCACCTCGGACGGCAGGCGCGGGGTGGCCAGCGAGACGCGGTTCTGCGTCTGCACCTGGGCGATGTCGGGATTGGTGCCGGGCTGGAAGGTCAGCGTGATCACGGCCGTGCCGTTCGCGCTCGACGTCGAGCTGAAGTACATCAGGTTGTCGATGCTGGTCAGCTGCTGCTCGATCACCTGGGTCACGGTCTTCTGCACCGTGTCCGCGTCGGCGCCCTGGTAGGTCGCGCTGACCGCGACCTGGGTCGGCGCGATCGCCGGATAGGAAGCGATGCTCAGGTTGAGGATGGCGATCACGCCGCCCATCGTGATCAGGATGGCGATGACCCAGGCGAAGATGGGGCGATCGATGAAAAATCTAGGCATGGGAAATTCCTACGAGCTTCGGGCTGTGGTTCCGACGTGAAGCGGAGCCAGTCTGCTTTTCCACTTGAAGATCAAACCGTTCGGTCCACCGCCGCGGCCGATGCGCGCCGATCAGTGCTTGTCCGCCGGAGCCGCCGCGGCCGGCGCTCCCGACGCGGGCGGCTGGAACGGAACCGCCTTCGCCGGCGCGCCCGGCCGTACCTTCATCACGCCGGAGACGACGATCTGGTCGCCGTCGGCAAGGCCGTCGGTGACGATCCATTCGCCGCTCTTGAGCGTTTCCGCCGTAATCCGCTTCTGCACGACCTTGCCGTCGCCGCCCACGACGAACACGTACGGACCCTGGGCGTCGCGCTGCACCGCCGCCTGGGAGACGCGCCAGGCATGTTCGAGGTCGCCGAGGGTCAGGCGCACGTTGACGTACTGGCCCGGCAGCAGTCGATGCTCGGCGTTCGGCACGGTCGCGCGCAGGGTGACCGCGCCGGTCGACGGATCGACCGCGGTGTCGGAGAAATTGAGCGTGCCGGCGACGCCGTTCGGATTGCCGCCCTGGTCGAGCAGTTCGACCTTGGCCTTGTCCTGGTCGGCGAGCTTGACGCTGCCCTTGGCCGCGGCCTGGTGCAACGTCTCGATCTGGCCGACCGCCTGGCTGAAATTGACGTAGATCGGATCGATCTGATCGACGGTGGTGAGCAACGTGGCCGTACCCTGACCGACCAGGGCACCTTCGGTCACCTGCTGCTGGCCCGAGCGGCCGGAAATCGGCGCGGTCACGTTGGCGTAGCCGAGGTTGATCTTGGCCGTCTCCACGTTGGCCTGGGCCTGCTGCACGGCGGCCGCGGAGGTGCGCTCGGCGGCGACCGCGTTGTCGACGTCGCTCTTCGACAACAGGCCTTTGGCGCCGACGCTGCGCGCGCGCTCGGCGGCGACGCGGTTGTTCGTGTAGGTCGCCTGGGCCGAGGCCAGATTGGCCAATTGCACGTTGAGCGCGGCGCGCAGCGGGGCGGGATCGATCTCGAACATCGACTGGCCTTCCTTGACGTCGCTGCCTTCGGTGTAGGTGCGCTTGAGCAGCACGCCGGCGACGCGCGCGCGCACGTCGGCGCTGCGCGTGGCGGACAGGCGCCCGACCAGGTCCTGGGTCAGGGGCACGCTTTCCGACTTGGCCGAGACCACGCCGACTTCGGGCGGAGGCGGCGTCTGCTGTTGCTGCTGGGACTTGGCGCAGCCCGCGGCGAGGGCGACGGCGGCGACGAGAAGTACGGGACGCAGGGGACTCTGGGGCATGGGAGCCTCGATACGTTGAACGGCTGAAGGGACCTGGCAAGAAACTCGCGCAAATCAAACGCGGTGACAAGCCCTACGGAAGGGCGATTATTGTACTGATCAGTATGTAAAGAAACGTTTACGCCGCGGCGGCGAAGCGCGTCAGCTTGCCCGGTCGCCGTTAAACCGATCTCAATTCCCGGCGCCGCAAGCCGCGCGGCGCGTTCAATGGCGATGGCCGCAGGCGAGATATTCGCGGCTCTGCATTTCGATCAGACGGCTTTCGGTGCGGGCGAATTCGAACTGGAGACGCTTGCCGCGGTAGAGCTCGTGAATCGGCACCGCGGCCGACAGCACCAGATTGACCCCGCGATCGTAGAACTCGTCGACGAGGTTGACGAAGCGCCGCGCGGCGTCCTCGCTCGCGGAAAAGTCGGCGAACTGCGGCACGCCGGAAACCAGCACGGTATGGAAGCTCCTGCCGATCTCGATGTAGTCGGCGACCGCACGCGGGCCCTCGCAGAGCGCGGCGAAGTCGAACCAGATCGCGCCGTCGCTCTGCTGTTTCACCGCGATCGGGCGGCCGTTGATCTCGATTGCGCCCACCGCTTCCGGCGGCTCCGGCGCGATGCTGTCGAAACAGGCGGCGAGCGAACGCTCGGCGCTCTCGTCGAGCGGCGTGAAGTAGACCCCGGCCTGGGTCAGGGCGCGCAGGCGGTAGTCCTGCGCCGAGGGCAGGGCGACGACTTCGCAGTTCCGTTCGAGCAGATCGATCGCCGGCAGAAAGCGCTCGCGCTGCAGTCCGTCCCGGTAAAGTTCTTTCGGCACGATGTTCGACGTGGTCACGAAGGTGACGCCGCGCGCAAACAGGTGCTTGAGCAGATTGCCGAGGATCATCGCATCGCCGATATCGGTGACGAAGAACTCGTCGAGGCAGAACACGCGCGCCTCGGCGGCGAAATGCGCGGCGACGGCGACGAGGGGGTCCTCGTGCCCTTTGAGACGGTTCAGCTCGGCGTGCACTTCCTGCATGAAACGGTGGAAATGGCGGCGCAGCTTGGCCTCGAACGGCAGCGATTCGAAGAACAGATCGACGAGAAAGGTCTTGCCGCGCCCGACCGAACCGTACAGATACAGGCCGCGCACGGGCGGCGTCGAACGCAGGCGCCGCCACCAGCGCGTTTTCTCCGCGGCGACGAGGTCGGCCTGGATGCGGTCCAGGTGCAAGAGCACGTCGCGCTGCGCGGGATCGTCCTCCCAGCGGCGGCCGGCGACACCGTGAGCGTAGAGCGCGCTCGGCGTTCCTCCCCGCATGTCGGCGAGCCGGTTCACGCGGCGGCGCCGCCGAGCAGCGGCGGCAGGTTCGCGCGCACTCGTTCCTGCACGGTATCGCGAAGCTCGATCAGGCGACCGTGGAAGAAATGCCCGGTATCGGGGAAACGCACCAGTTCGGGCTGCGGCGTCGTCGCGGCGACGAAATCGTAGACCTCGTTCGGGACGACGACCTCGTCGGCCTCGCCCTGGATGACGAGCCAGGGACAGGGCGGCACCGGCAGCGCGTGGAAATTCCATTTCGTCACCGCGGGCGCCACCGTGATCAGCCGGCGCACCGGCAGCAAGCCGGCAACGCGCGCGGCCACATAGCTGCCGAAGGAGAAACCCGCCATCCAGAGCTGATCGTGCGGACGCACGGCCTGCACCCAGCGCGCCACGGCGATGGCGTCGTCGGTTTCGCCGCGGCCGTCGTCGAATTCGCCCGCCGACGCGCCGACGCCGCGGAAATTGAAGCGCACGGTCGCCAGCCCGAGTTCGCGCAGGGCGCGCTCGAGCGTGGTCACGACCTTGTTGGTCATCGTGCCGCCCTGCACCGGATTGGGATGGCAGATCACCGCGGTACCCGCGCGCGCGCGATCGGCCTGCGGCAGGTCGCTCGCGACTTCGAGCGCCCCCGCCGGGCCGGGCAGGCTGAATTTGGCGGCGGTGCCGGGAAATCGGTCGGGAGCGGGGGCGGGAGATGCGTTCATGGGGTTGCGAATGATAGCCGAAGGCCGCATCGTCCCGGCATGAATCATCTTGCCCACGTTTTCCTGGCGGGCGCCGACGAGGACCTGCAGCTCGGCGGCCTGCTCGCGGATTTCTGGCGCGGCGCTCCCGACCCGGCCTGGCGCGAGGGCGTGCGCGCCGGCGTCGCCCTGCACCGGCATATAGACGTCTATACGGATAGCCATCCGATCGTCGCCAAGCTGCGCGAAGTCTTCGAACCTCCGTTCCGCCGCTACGCCGGCATCCTGCTCGACGTCTATTTCGATCACGTGCTCGCGCGCCGCTGGTCGGACCACTCGCCCGAACCGATCGACGCCGTGTCGGAACGCGCATTGCGTCTCGTCGACGAGAACCGCGGCTGGCTGCCGGACGGCCTCGTGCGCTTCGCCGCCTACATGCGCGCCAATGGCCTGTTCGCGGCCTACGCGCGGCGCGACATGATCGAGCGCGCCCTGGCCGGCATGAGCCGGCGCCTCAGCCGCGCCAATCCGCTCGGCGAGGGCGGCGCGGTGCTTTGGCGGAACGCCGACCTGCTCGACTCCGGTTTCTCCGAATTCTTCCCCGACCTGAAGCGCTATGCGCAAGAGGAACGAAGCGCGATCTGATCCGAGCGACCGTCATTCGCCGATCGTGTCGTACAAACGGTTCTGCTGTTCCTGTCGGCCGACGGTTTTGACGTGGAGCAGGCAATAGGTGGTGTCCGCATGCGGCAGCTTCTTGCGGATGCGGTACCCGGTGAACTTCTCGTGCACCTTGTTCCGCCAGCGGATGCGGCCGTTGTTGCGCGCGATGCGCGGCTGATGGTCCGGGTAGTTCACGTACCCGTTCGCGTCGATCTTCCAGCCCCATTGTTCGATCTGCGCCGGCGTGGCGCCGTGAATCAGGTTGATCCTCGGCACGCGAAAACAATCGATGAAGCGGTTCCTGCGCAGATAGGGCTTGAGGTTGGCCAGCAGGGAAGGCGTCGGCACCTCGTCGGCGTCGATCTGGAACAGGTAATCGCCCTTGGCGGCATCGAACAACCGGTTCTTGAACGCGGCGAAATCGCCGTCGAGGCGCGATTCGATGACGCGGACACGGCCGCGGTACTCGGCGAGCGCCTGGGTCACGTCATCGGCGGGACGGGTGACGTCGCGCAGCACGACGACTTCGTCTTCGCCATCGATCGAGGGCAGCAGGGCGGCGAGCAGATTGCGCAGTTCCTGCGCCTCGTTGCAGACGGTGATGCCGTAGGTGATCGAGAGCGGTCGGGGCGGACCGAAAAGTCGCGGGAAGAAACGCATGCGGGAAGGCGTCAGCGTTTGTCTTCTATTGCCTTCCCTGGAGTCTGGATGACATGCCGCTCCTGCGGCATGCCTCTTTGAGGCCATTCGCTGCGCGAATGTTCGCTTCGGCATCCAGCCTTCGCAGTCCGGCAATCCATGCCGGGATGAAATGATCGCGTGATCAAAAAGCGGCTAACCAGACTTCGTCCCTGAAGCGTTTGCCGCCGCGCATCCATGCGCGACCGAAATGACTCGCGCGCGATGCGGTTTACTCGTGTCTTCCTGACACTCGCCCTTCGGGCCAGCTTCGCTGTTCGCGCGCTCCCGGCGCGCGTCGTCAACGCATCGCGCAAGCACTCGTCATTTCACCTGGGTCAGCATCCACTCGACGGTGGCCTTGACCTGGGCGTCGTTCAGCGACGGGTTGCCGCCGCGCGCGGGCATCACGCCCTTCTTGCCGGTGAAGCCTTCGGTCGCGTGCTTGACCAAGGTATCGAGGCCCTGCGCGACGCGCGGCGCCCACTCGGCCTTGTCGGTGATCACGGGCGCGCCGGTGGCGGCGTTCTCGTGGCAGGTATGGCAGAGATTGCCGAAGATCGTCTTGCCGTCGGTCGTGCCACCGTAGGCGACCTGGGCCGCCGCGGCCTTGGCCGCCGCCTCTTGCGCCGCGGCGAGCGCGGCCTTGCCGGTGTCGCCTGCGTACACGCCGCCGACGGGGGCGATGCGCTGCTGCACTTCCTCGGTATGCGACGGATTGGTCGGCGGCGGATTCTTCGAATACAGGTACATCGCCACCCCGATCAGGAAGAACATGACCAGCACGAGAAAGCCGATCACCATCGAGAAGTGCTTGAGGAAGGTCCGGTCGGCGTCGGTTACGGGATTCGTCACGGGTCAGTACCTGATAAAAACCGGCCGCTACCGACCGGAAGGATCGAATTGCGTGGCCGCCGGCCACGCGCAAGGCCGCAAAGTATAGCCGCGAGTCCGGGCGCGCGGAAGCGTCGTGCAGGGCGATCGGCTTCCGCGCCGCGCCGTCCGAGGTGCGGTCGGATGCCGTCGATGAATCCCGCGTCCCACTACGGCAACGCAGGTATGGTAGGGGTTCGATTCATCGAACCCGGCTCTTCGACCCGGCCGAGGGAAAACCGAGGCGCAAAGAGGCCATTGTCTTTCGCGCGGGAGACGCGGACGGGTTGAATGTCGTTCGCGCGGGGCGCGCGAACGACGTGCCCGGGCAATTCCGGCTCAGGCCATGCCGCCGTTGACCCCGATCACCTGACCGTTGACGTAGCCGGCCGCATCCGCGCAGAGAAACGCGACCAGCGCGGCGACCTCCTCGGGCCTGCCGGCACGGGCGGCCGGAACGAGCTGTTTGATCTGCTCCTCGGTGAACGCCGCCTCGGCCAGGCGGCCCGCGATCACCCCGGGCGCGACCACGTTGACGGTGACTCCGCGCGAGGCCATCTCGCGCGCGAGCGACTTCGCCGCGCCGTGCAGCGCCGACTTCGCCGCCGCGTAATTGGCCTGGCCGCGGTTGCCGAGCTGGGCCGCGACCGACGACAGCGCGATGACGCGCCCGAAGCGCGCGCGCGCCATCGGCAGCAGCAACGGCTGGGCGACGTGGAAGAAACCGTGCAGCGACACGTCGATCACGCGGTGCCACTGTGCATCGCTCATGCCCGCGAGCGGCGCGTCGTCGTGGATGCCGGCGTTGTGCACGAGAATCTCGATCGGCCCGGCTGCGAGCAGCCGGTCGAGCGCCGCGTGCGTCGTCGCGGCATCCGTGACGTCGAATTCGACGACCTCGCCCGCCCCGCCGCGCGAACGCAGGCCGTCGAGCGCGGCCTGCGCCCCGGCCGGGTTGGTATGCGCATGCGCATAGACGTAGTGGCCGGCCTCGGCGAGCGCCGCGCAGATCGCCGCGCCGATGTCGCCGCTGGCGCCGGTGACCAGGGCGCGGCGCGGCTTCGACTGCGTGTTTTTGTCCTTCATGACGGCATTCTTGCATAGCCGAAACGCGCTCGATGACGGATTCGGCAGCTCGATGTCCCGCCGTTCCCGGTGAGCGCAGCCGCGAAGGGACGGAGTCGAAACCCCGGAATGGGTTCGGCCCGAGATCGGCTCTGCGCAGTCTGCGCCCGCTTTCGGCGGGCCGCCGCGCCGGATCGATCCCGTTTTCGCGCCGCATCCGCAACGAGTTCGCGGTTAAACTGGATTGCCGAGAACGTCCCCGATCCGCTCGCACGAGCTCGGCCTCGTTCACCTCGGCGCAGGAATCATCCATGTCCGTCCCGATGTACTCCGTCCCGCTCGCGCATCGCCGTACGGAGAATTTGCATATCGTGTTCTGGCTGATCAAGGACATCAGCTGGTGTCTGATGTGGCGCACGCTGGGCATGGTCATGATCGTACCGACGCTGGGCGCGGCGATCTGGATCACCTGGCGTGCACGCCATATCAGGGAGGACCTGGCGCACAACCTCGCGGTCGTGTTCTGGATCACGGCGAACGCGTGGTGGATGATCGCGGAATTCTTCGAATTCGACGAAACGGCACTATGGCACGGCGTCAGCGGGCGGCAGCTCGCGCTGATTCCGTTCTGCATCGGCGCGGCGATACTCGCCTGGCACTACCTCGGACGCCTCGTCGCGATGCGCGCGGCCAACCTCGACCACGCCTGAGCCGCCGCGCTTCGATCAAGAGCCGACTTGGATGACGGCCGCGCGACCTTCCGCGAGCGGCCGACCGCGATGTTCGATGCGGAATTCGTATTGCCAGCTCGCGCCGCCGTCGAGCAGTTTGAACGCATGCACGTCGAGCACGCCGGGCAAATCGTCGACGCGCTCGACGTGGAAACGAACGCCGCGCAAGGAAACGAGCAGGCCCGGCGCGGCAACCCTGCCCTCGCGCTGCGCAATCAATCCGCCATGCACGGCCATCGCCTGTGCGCCGTATTCGCACAGATGCACCGCACGCAACACGTCGTCGCTACGCAGAGGATTGTTCGCGTTGACGTGAGAGACGGCCTGCATGTGAATGCCGACGAAGTCCCAGTCGAGCACGGTATCAAGCAAGCTCATCACACCGCGATGCGGGATCAGATGTTCCCATTGCGACTTGTTCAACATGATGGATCAAGAGCTATTTTTGGCCACGGATTGCACGGATAAAGCCGGACTAACGAACCAAACGATTTTGCTTTATCCGTGTTTATCCGTGTAATCCGTGGTCAAAATTTGCTTCTGCGAATTCCTCGCCATGATCGTCGACAGACAGAAATGGAACGCGACGCCGAGCGCCACGGTCAGACCGATCGCGCGCAGCACCGGCACCTGCGAGGTCGCCAGCAGACCGAAGACGAACACGGCCGAAATCACGCACACCAAGGTGGCGTGCAAAGTGCGGCGCGCTTCGGCGGGGTCGTCGACGCGGCGCTCGAAAAACAGCGCGTAATGCAGGCCGAGGCCCGCGGCGAGAGTCAACGCAACGAGATGGAACAGCGACAGCGACACGCCGCCGACGCGCAGCACCGCGAGCACGAGCAGGGTCGCGAGCGACATCGGCGCGATCACATGCCAGGCGCGGCCGAAATCGCGGAAAGCGACGGCCACCGCCGCCGCGAGCAGCAGCAGAGCCGCGATCAGGGCGATGCCGATGCGCGCGCGGTAGTCGGCGACGAGGGATTCGGACGCCGCCTTCAGGTCGAGCAGACGCACGCCGCCGCCGAGCTGCGCCGCGGCTCGCGCCAGCGCGGGCGCGTCACGCACCCCGCTCAGGGTGGCGAGACCGAGGGCATGCTCGCCGTCGCCGGCCAGCATCGCGCCGAGGCGCGCGCCGACGAGGCTCGCGGCGAATGCCTTCGGCGTCAGCGGCGGCAGCCGACGCGCCTTGTCCGCGTCGTCGAGAAACGGCGCGAACAGATCGGGTTGGAAATCGGTGTCCTTCACGGCGTGATCGAGCACGGCCTGCAGCACCGCGCGCTCGGGAAGTTTCGCCTGGCGCGCCTTCTGCGTCGCCAGACTCGGCAGGTAGCGGCTCGGCAGCTCGACGTCGTCGACGAGTCTGGCCGAAATCCATTGTTCCACTTGTACAGAGATACGCTCGGACAGCGCGAGCACGCCGTCGGCGTCGGCGGCTTCGAGCACGAGCAGATAGCGTACGTCGGGCGCGCCGAGCGCCGCGCGCAACTCGCCTTCGCGCTGCAGCAGCGGCGCCGGCACCGGGGTCAGCGCGGCGAGATCGTTCTGCCACAGCGGCGCCGGCGCCAGCGCGATCGCGGCGCAGGCGAGCGCGAGCAGAACCCATGGCAGCGCGCGCAGCCGCGGTGCGGCGTCGAGCCCGATGCGCAGGCGTTCGAGCCAGGCCGATTCGGCGACGTCGCGGAACCGCGCCGGCAGGACCGGAGGCAGCAGATAGCGGGTGACGAATCCCGCCACGATCAGACCGGCGATCGTGAACATGGCGAGCTGCTGCAGCCCGGCGACGCCGGAGGCGAAGAACGCGAGATAGGCGATGCAGGCCGAGGCGACGGCGAGACGCAGCAGCGGCCAGACGCCGAGCAGGCTTTCCTGCGCGCTCGCACCGGCACGGCGATGGCTCAGCAGTCGCAGCGGATATTCCTGGGCGACGCCGAGCAGGGTGAAGCCGAAGGCGAGGGTGATGCCGTGGACCGGCCCGAACGCGAATGCGGTCGCGGCGATGCCGGCGAGCGCGCCGCTCGCGATCGGCAGCGCTGCCGAGAGCAGAACGCCGGGATGACGGTAGGCGAGCAGCAACAGCAGCGCGAATGCCGCCGTGCCGATGCCGCTCAGCCACTCCGCTTCGTGTCGGGTATTGTCGTTGACGAGCACGCTGAAGTAGCCGGGACCGCTGATGTCGAGCTGCGCATTCGCGCTGCCGGGCAAAGCGCGGAATCGGGCGTGCAGTGCATCGATCGCCGCGCCTTGCGCGGCCGGATCGAAAGCGGGCGCCGCGGTTTCGACAAGCAGCAGCGCGCCGCCGTCGGGCGCGGCCCAGACACCGTCGCGCAACTGCGGCGCTTTCGCCGGCGTCCAGCGCTGGGCAAGCTTGAGCATCTCCAGCGTCGGATCGCGGGCGAGCCAGGGCTTGAGCAGGCCGGCCGCGGGCGAGGCGAGGTCTTCGATGCGCTGCTGCAGTTCGCCGCGCAGAGTGTCCGCATCGAACGCCTGCGTATCGAGCGTCGGCGAGAGCAGGTAGCGATAGGGCAGCAGGGTCGGGTCCAGGATCGTCAGATCCGCCTCGCCGTTCAGCGCGCGCGTGAAATGCGGATCGCCGCGTAAAGCGCGGGCCAGACCGCGGCTCAATTCGGCGGCGGCCTCGAACGGTTTCGCTTTCGCGGCGACTTCGATGAGCAGCAGACGCGATGCCGGCCCCTCGCCGATCTGATCGAGCAGCAACTTCTGGTCGGCATCGCGCGGCGGCGGCATGAAGGCGCGCAGATCGCTCGTGACGATCAGGCTGCGCCCCACCGCCACGCCGAGCGCAGCGAGCGCGAGCAGCCAAAGGCCGAGAACCGCATGGCGATTCCGGACGGAGCGTCGGATCAAGGCGCGGCACCGCCGCAGAGCCTGCCCACCGACTCGCGCGTCGGTCCGTCGCCGAGCTTTGCCCGGGCGAGGTCGCCGAGCAACATCGTGCTGGCGTCGCCGTCGGCCTCGGCCAGCGAAATGCAGCGCGGCTCGCTGCCGCTGCCGTCGACGATCATCGCCGACAGCTGCCTGGCCAGTGCGGGCGAACGCGGCATCAACGTCAGTCGCCAACCCGTCTCGCGCTGTGCGGCTTCGACCGCGAATTCGCGGTTCAACGCGTCCGCGTCGCCGCCGAGCAGGGCGGAAAGTCCGCCGACCAGCGCGCCGAGCTCGGGGGCGCGTTCGAGCGAAAACGTGCGCTCGCCCTTGCCTTCGCGTTGCACGCTCACTTCGCTGCCGACGATCGTCGTCGTTTCGCGATAGGGCGCGTCGACACGCTTGCCGAGCCGGCCGGCGCCGCCGTAATGCAGTTCGCCGCGCAGAACCAGCGGCCGCTTGAGCATGCGCAGGAAACGCACTTCGGCATACGCCGTGTCGGCCGGCACGGGACGGCGCAGCGAGGCGATCAGCGCACTCGTCGCCGGCGCGAGTTCAGCCGGCGGCGGCAGAGGCGGATCGGCCGCGCACGTCAGCGCGCTCATCGCCAGAACGATGCCAGAAATCATAGAAGTTGAACCAGTTGTACGGATATCGGCGCGCATAGTATTCGAGGCGCGTGGCGAAGCGCTGCGCCCAGGCCTGCAGCTGCGCCGCGCGGTCGCCGCGCGGAATCTTGATGCTCTGCGCCAGGGTTTCGAAATGCAGATCGTAGCGGTTGCCGCCGCGGTAGACGCCGAACGCGAGCACGACCGGCAATTCGAGCATCGAGGCGATCTGGTATGCCGCGGTCGGCAGCCTCGCCTCGCGGCCGAAAAAGTCCACGGAGGCGGTCGCCTCGTTCGCGCGCGGGCGGTCGGCGAGCAGGCCGATCAGCGCGCCCTGCCGCGCGGCCTCGTGCAGCGACAGGGCGAGCGCGCCCGGGTCGACGCCGGCGTCGATCACGTTCGCCGCGACGCCGGGATTGAGCGCGTGCAGCAGTTCGTTGAGCGCGCGCGTCTGCTTCAAATCCATCACCACGCGCAGGCCCACGTCGGGGCGGCGCAGGGTCAACACGCGCAGCGCCTCGAAGCTGCCGAAGTGGGCGCCGAGCAGCAGCACACCGCGGCCGCGCGCCATCGCGGCTTCGAGCAGATCGAGGCCGTGCACGCGCAGGTCGAAGCGATCGAGATTCGCGTCGCTCAACAGGAAGACGCGATCGAGGATCGTCGCCGCGTAGCTGTGGATGTGCCTGAGGATGTCCCAGGTGCGCGCCGGCCGGCCGAGCGCGAGGCTCAGGAACGCACGCGAGTCGCGGCGTTCGCGCGCGCGGCGGAAGAAGAAGTAGAGCGTGATCGGATAAAGCCAGGCACGCGCGAAACCGCGGCCGGCGTAAAGCCCCGCCGCGCGGATCAGCCAGATCGCGAAGCGCCCGCCGGCCTCGCGCCTTTCGCGCCACTGCACGCTCATGCCGTCTCTCCGGCCGCGGCGGTCTCGGCGACGCCGCTCGCGAGCGTTGCACCGTTGTGCAAAATGCGGAAATGTAGCTTTTTATCTTTTTCTTCCACATGCAGCTCGGCGTCCTGACCCGGCAGCAGCGGCGCGAGGAATTTCACCTGCGGCAGCGCGACGACACGGGCGCCGAACTCCCGCTCGATCGCGGCAGCGACCCGGTCGAGCAGGACCACGCCCGGCACGATCGGCCGCCCCGGGAAATGGCCTGGCAGCGCGGGGTGGTTGGCATCGATGCGGAAGCGCGTCGGGGTCATGCGCCGATCATACCCGTTGATTCCTGCACCGCCGGCTCCACGGTTCATTTCTCGATCAGGCTCGGCCAGGCGCCGCCGAGCGCGCGCAGGAAGCCGATCAGCGTGTGCCGAGGAGCCTGCGGCAGTAGCCGGCGGCGCAGGAAGAATTCGCCGAAGAACAGCGCCGCCACGGCCAACGGCAGAACGGTCGTGCCGAAGGTGCGCGCCGCGGGCAGGACGAGGAACGGGAACAGGCCGAGTTCGTGCGCCGTGCAGAACAGGGACATCGCCGCCAGCGCGAACTGGAAGCACGCCCACAGCACCGTCAGCCGCCGCGCATAGCCGACGACCGCCGCGTCGCGCAGGTAGTCCGCGCCGTCGATTGCCGCGATCGCGCGCGCGATCAGCGGTTCGCGTGCGGGCCGCAGGGTGCGCGCAAACAGGCAGCCGACGAAGGCCGCGATCGCGGCCGGCAGTACGTCGATCATCAAATTGGCCCCGCCGAATCCCCACGCCGCCGCTTCGACCGCGGCCATCGTCGCGATCGCGCGGCGCAAGCTCCGCGGCGAAGCGAAGCAGAGGAAGACGAGTACGACCGGCACGGTCGCCGCCGTGATCGCGTCGCTGTGCTCCCAGCGGCCGAGCAGCGCCAGCGCGAGGATGGCGAGCCAGCCCAGGATGCGCATGGATCAGTTCGCGCGATGCGTCTGGATGTGCTGCGCCAGCGCGCGCAGGCTGGAAAAGATGCGCTTGTTGTCTTCGTTGTCCGAGCGCAGCTGGAAACCGTAGCGCTTGGAAACGGCGAGCGCGAGTTCGAGCGCGTCGATCGAATCGAGGCCGGTCTCGGCGCCGAACAACGGCGCTTCGGGTGCGAAATCGTCCGGTTTGATGTGCTCGAGATTCAGGCTCGACACGATCAGGTTCGCGAGTTCTTGTTCGGCGGGCGTTTGCTGTGACATAGATGACTTTCGGTAGGGCTCGCGCCGTCATGCCCCTGGGGCGGCGAAGGCGGCGCAGTGTATCATTGCGCGATCGAAATCCTTGTGCAGCGCCGCGCGCGCCCGACCCTTCTTTGTCTACCGCAACGCCCCAAACCGCCGATGCCCCGCTCAACGCCGCCGTCGGCCTGCCGCCGCTGCGCGTCGCCTACGAATCCGTCCCGCTCGAAACCCTGCTGAACGACACCGAGGTGCTCGCCGTGTTCGGCTTCGGCGCGGACGCGCCGGCGGTGCATGCGGATCCGCGCTATTTGCGCGTGAACCTGCGCCCGGCCGACGCGGCCGTGCCGTTCGAAGTGTGGCGCGCTCGCGGCCCGGTGGGCGCGCACCGCGACGGCGCGATTGTCTTGGCGAGCAACGGGGACTACGCCTACGGCGCGATCGAAGTCGACGAGGCGGCGCACGCCGGCATCGAAGGCGCGGCCGAATTTGCTTATCGCAGTTTCGTCGCCGCGATCGCGCCGAGCGATACGCCGCACGTGCTGCGCATCTGGAATTACCTCGACGAGATCAATCTCGGCGACGGCGACGCGGAGCGCTACCGGCGTTTTTGCGTGGGCCGCGCCGCGGGGCTCGAGGCCGGCTTTGCCAACGCTTCTCCGGCCGCGAACGGAATCGGCGTGCGCGACGGCCGGCGCGTGCTCCAGATCTACTGGCTCGCCGCACGCGAGGCCGGCACGGCGCTGGAGAATCCGCGTCAGGTCAGCGCCTGGCGCTATCCGCGCCAGTACGGCGCCAAGGCGCCGACCTTCGCCCGCGCCATGCGCGCGCCGACGGCGCGGGCACAGGTTTACATTTCCGGCACCGCCGCGATCGTCGGCCACGCTTCGCATCATCACGACGACCTCGAAGCCCAGCTCGACGAAACCCTGGCGAACATCGACAGCGTGCTCGGCGCCGCGCAGATCGCGCAGCCCGCGCGCCTCGGCGCGGGCGCCACGCTCAAGGCCTACGTGCGCCGCGACGAAGACATCGAGGCGACGCGCGCCCTGCGGCAGGAAAAACTGCCTGCGCGGACCACGGTGCTGTTGCTCCAGGGCGATATCTGCCGCGGCGAACTGCTCGTCGAAATCGACGGCATTCAGGACGCCTGACGCCGCCGGCGCGTCGCCGGAAACAGCATGCGCACGCCGGCGACGAGCGCCGAAATCCACCATGTCAGCGCTGCGTTGTAGACGAGATGGCCCTGCTTGGGCACGTCGGCGAGACCGTCGCCGAGCACGGTGACGGTCAGGGTGCCGAGGGTGACGACCACGGTGAGCAGGGTCACGGTGAGCAGCCGCGGCCACGCACGCCAGCGATGCCGCCAGAGCAGCAGGGCGAGCGCGACGAAAGGCGCACCGAACAGCCCCACGCGCAGCGCGGGTTGATCGGCGAACCCGCCGCTCAGCGAGAAGAACTGTGCCGGCAGCGGCGCGAAGTTGCCGCCCTCGACGAGACCGAGGCCCGGCGCCACCCAGGGATGCAGAGCGCCAAGGCCGGCCCAGCCGATGCGCAGGGCCATGCCGGGCTCGCGCACCAGGGCGATCAGCTCGCGCGAACGCGATACCTTGGTCAGCTCCGGGCACAGATCGGCGGGAAAGCCCGGCATCTGCCATGCGCGCAGGCCCTTGTACTGCAGGCACTGCGGCGACAGGCCGAGAAACTGCGCGGTCGCCGCGGGATCGCTGGAATTCGGCAGCAGTGCGGTGAAGACGACGTCGGCCTGATTGAACACGTTGATGGCGCGGATCGCGTCGCTGTCGCGCTGCAGCTGCACCACCTGGACGACGATGCCGGCGAGCGCGCCGAGCAGCAGCGCCTTGCCCTTCCATAGCCAGATGCGGTCGCGCCAGCGCCCGATGAGCAGCATGGCGAGGGCGATGCCGAGCGGCAGCACGATGTGCTGGATCTTGCTGATCGCAAGCGCCGAGGCGGCCAGGGCGAGCAGGGCGAAGGCGTGGCCGCGCGCGGGCTTGCCCTCGTGGATCAGGATCAGGCCGGCGACGGCGTAGAGCGCGAGCAGGGCAGTCCACTCGGCATAGAAGGTGTTGAGATAGATCGTATTGGCCGGATCGGCGAACAGGCACGGCAGCAGGAGACCGTTGGCCAGCGCCGACCACGGTTCGCGCCGGCGCAGCCAGGCGACGGTGAAGCCGAACCAGAGGGCGAGCAGGGCGAGGATCTTGAACGCGCCGATCCAGCGCACCGAATGCGCCTTCGCGCCGGTCGCCGCCTCGTCGACGCGGTAGACCGCCGCCGCCGCGCCCTGGAATGCGAGCTCGGTCGACCAGTAGCAGATCGGATCGGGCGCGGCGACGAACCGGTACTGCGAATACGGCGCCGCCGGACTGTTGCGGTCGGGCGGGACCGATTCGGGCCGCTCGGGATAAAGATTGAAGCAGGCGCTGTAGCGCACCTCGTCGTAGCTGTTGGCGAGCGCAATCAACGGCTCGTGCAGGTACAGCGAACCGATGCGCCAGAGACCGGCGAGCAGGCAGACCGCCAGCGCCCCCCACAGCCAGCGGGGCATGCCCTGGAACGGCTGCGCTGCGGGGACGGGACGGGGGCGGTCGAGGTCGGCTGGGCGCATAGGGGCCGGAAGTCTAGGGTCGCATTGTGACGGCGACAACCGCCGCCGGCGGGTTTATGAAACGTGAGGCGGTTGGCGGTTGCGGTGTCGATTCTGCACATGTGCTCCCGCCAATCGCAACGCGGACTGGCGCAATGTGCGGTGCTAGACTTTTTTTCATTCAGACAGGCGCCAGGCGCCTTGGAGGGGTCATGAAACAGCAACTGGGACATTACGATCTCGTCGCTGAACTCGGCCGCGGCGGCATGGGCGTCGTCTACAAGGGCTACGAAGCGCCGTTGAACCGCTACGTCGCGATCAAGGTTCTGGCCGACTCGCTCGCCCACGATGCCGCGGTCAAGGAACGCTTCCTGCGCGAAGCGCGCAGCATGGCCGCGCTCAACGATCCGCACATCATCCAGATCTACTTCATCGGCGAAGACGAAGGCCAGACCTTCTTCGTCATGGAATTCGTCGACGGCGAATCGCTGGGCTCGGTGCTCAAACGCGAACAAAGGCTCAAGCCCGAGCAGGCGGCGAAGATCGTCTACCAGACCGCGCTCGGCCTCGCCACGGCGCACGACCGCGGCGTGATCCATCGCGACATCAAGCCCGGCAACATCATGATCGACAGCCGCGGCAACGTGAAGATCGCCGACTTCGGCATCGCCCTGTCGAGCAGCGACTTCTCGAAGAAACTCACCTCGACCGGCGAGTTCGTCGGCACGCCGGGCTATCTCTCGCCGGAAGTCTGCCTGGGCAAGCTCGTCGATCAGCGCTCGGACATTTTTTCGCTCGGCATCGTGCTGTTCGAGATGCTCGCCGGACGCATGCCGTTCACCGACGAATCGCCGCTCGGCCTCATGCTCGAAGTGGTCAAGGCGGAAATTCCCGATGTGCGCGGGCTCAACGCCGACGTCGATCCGGAACTGTCGCGCATTCTTTCGCGCATGATCGCCAAGGATCCCGCCGACCGCTACCAGAGCTGTCAGGACCTTGCCGCCGATCTCGCCCGCCATCCGCTGCTCGCCCACGGCGCGACCCTGCAGCTGCGCACGCAGCCTTCGGCGGCGGCCGCCACCGTGCTCGGCATGAAGACGCCGGTTTCCGGACAGAGCCCGCTGCCGAACACGATGCCGACCCCGCGCCCGCTGCCGAACGCGGCAGCGACCCGGCTCACGCCGCCGCGACCGCAGAACACCCTGCCGGCGATCTCCGCCGTCGAGGCGGACTCGGGCGCGCACCAGTCGCTGCTCGAAAGGCAGGCGGCCGCGGCGAAGAAGGCGAAATCGCCCGCCGTGCCGCTTGCGATCGCCGCGGTGGTCCTGCTCGGCCTTGCCGGCGGCGTGTTCGCCTACCGCGATCAGTTCGGCTTCGTGAAGCAATGGCTGCCGTCCGGCGTGCTCGGTCCGGCCGCGGCAACGACGCAAGCAAGCACGGCGGCTTCCGCGCCAGCGCCGAGCGGCTCGGTCAGCGCGGCGACGGTAACCGCAAACGCCGTGCCGCCACCCGCACCGCCTACGGCAGCGCAGGCGCCCGCGGCCGCGCCTTCCGCGCCGGTCGAGCCGCCGTCGACTCCGGCGGCGACGGCGGCCGCAAACGCGACGGCGGGCGCGGAAAAAACCTCCAACCCCGCCGGCGTTGCCGGCGGCGCCTCGGTGGCCGAGCTGACCGCCGGCAGCGCCGCATCGACCGATCCGTCTGCGTCCGCCGGCGCCGCATCAGCGCCGGCTTCGCCCACGACGACGGCGCAACCGGCCGCACAAGCGGTGCCGCCGCCGGCGCCTCCGGCCGCGCCGCAGATCGCCCCGGTCGCGCCGCCCACGCCATCCGCGGAAAAGCAGATCGCCAAGATCGCCCCGCCGCCGCCGGTCGCTCCGCCGAAGCCGCACGTGCCGACCGTCGCCGTGCTCTCGGGCGGCGACATCGCGGTCTCCGAGCCCGCCGGCCGAGCGATCGAGCACGCCCTTGCGCGCCGGGGCTATCGCCTCGCCGACGCCGACATGATGCCCGGCGCCGGCCGCTATCTCGCCGGCCAGCGCGTCGACATGCCGGCCCTGCTCGAATTCCTCGCCCGCAACGGCCGCGTCGATGCCGTGGTCGTGGTCCACGCGCGTCCGACCGGGGCGCAGAACCTGCCGGCTTACGGTATGAACGTCGACGCGACCACGGCGCAGCTCAACGTCACGACCTACGCCGTGCAGGGCCGCCGCAAGCTGGGCGGCGGCTGGAGCGCGAACGTGATCTACACCGGCCTGTCGGCACAGCAGCAGGGCGAGGACGCGGTCGAAGACATCGCGCCGCAGGTCGAGAGCAGCCTGGTCGAGTATCGGCCCGAACGCGGGCGCTGAGCGCGGCCGCGGTGCGCGCTCAGGGCAGGCCGCGCGGCTTGGCGCCGCGCCCGAGCACCTCGCGCGCGTGGCGGTATCCGGCCGCGATCGCGCGTTCGTAGGCATGCCAGTCGAGCAGGCCGATGTTCTTCAGCGGCGGCGTCAGCAGCAGGCTGGTCTGCGCGCGCCTCGCCGCACTCGCCGCTTCCGAATTGACCATGCCCGAGCGCAGCAGGATGTTGAGGATGCCGGGGCGCGGCTTGCGCCGCAGGTGATCGAACACGACCCGCCATAGCGAAGGCAGGGCGGGCTCCTCGACCTGGGCGTGCAGCACGTCGTCCGCGCCGATGTCGATGCCGATGACGTCGCCGACGTGGGTGTCGTGCATCGGATCGACCGGCAGGTTGTTGATCACCGCGCCGTCGACGAACACCTCGCTGCGATGGAACACCGGCGGCAGCACGCCCGGTATCGCCGACGCCGCGCGCAGCCAGAACCAGAGCGGGCCGGAGCGGTGCACCTGCGCGGCGCCCGCGGTCAGGTTCGCGGTCACGGCGTAGAACGGCAGCGGCAGGTCGGTGATGTCGCGCTCGCCGAACGCGTCGCGCAGCAGGCGCGCGACGCGATGACCGCGGGTCAGCGACACGAACGGAAAGGTGTAGTCGCGCAGCGGCCGGCCTTCGACGAAGGCGCGGCGGTAGTTGTAGAACATTTCCTCGCCGGACCAGTCGGCGGCGACGCCGGCGCCGATGATCGCGCCGATCGAGGTGCCGCCGACGCAGTCGATTTGCTGGCCGCCTTCGCGCAGGGCGTGCACGACGCCGATCTGGGCGAAACCGCGCGCGCCGCCGCCGGACAGCACCAGGCCCATGCTGCGTCCGATCAGCAGGCGCGCGATGCGCTCGACATCGCTGGCCGCGCTGCCGCCGCGCACGTGGTGATGGCGCGCGCCGCGCACCTGGGCGAGCCAGTCCGCGGCGCGGCCGAGACCGATGTCGCCCTCGTGCAGAAGGACGATGTGGCGGGCGCGCAGCGGCATGCGCTCGGGATTGATGAAAGCGATCTCGGGCCAGGGGCTTGCCGCGTCGGCGGCGCGCACCGGCAAAATGAAGGCGTCGGCCTGCCGCGCACACTGATCGCGCCAGTCCGCCTCGCCGGTGTCGCCGAGCAGGAGCACGTAGCGATGCGCCGCTTCGACGGCGTGCAGCCAGGCTGCGTCGCGGCCGCGCGCCGTCGCCGCATCGATCAGGGCGCATGAGCCGTAGCGCGACATCGCCTCGGCGAGGCCGCGCGCGAAACCGTGTGCGTCGACGCCCGCGTCGTGCGGCAGGATCGCGAACGTGCGCGCCGACGAGTACTTCACCTCGCCCTGGCGGCCGAGCAGCAGGCGCGTGGTTACGCCGACCGTGTGCAGCATGGCTTGCGGGTACTTGGCGACGAGACGATGAAAACCCTGCGCCGACAGACGCAGCACGACGCTGTCGCGCAATGCGCGCAGCAGCGACTGGCGCGGCGTCTGCGCGACGAGGCTGATCTCGCCCGCGACCTCGCCGACCCCGACCATGCCGAGCAGGGTCAGGACGCCGCCTGCCTCGCGCCGATAGGCGGCCAGTCCGCCGGTGCGCACGATATAGAGCGCATCGGGCGGATCGCCCTCGTCGAACAGCACGGCGCCGCCCGGCAGAGCACGCGGCTCGAGTTCGCCGGCGAGTTCGGCGATGCCGGCTGCGTCAAGCGGCGCGAACAGGTCGATTTCGCGCAGAAACGCCGGCAGGTCGTTCGACGGGAATGCGGAATCGGAGCCGATCATGTGTGCATGCTAGCGCTTGGACGGCTTGATTTTCCTTCCGCCACGCATCAAGTTGTACACCCCTGCCCGTCGTTCCCGCGTACGAGGGAACGACACTGACCGAAAATTCTCCCAAATCGCCTCCCGTCCTATTTTACCCCCATGTCTTAAATCAACCCCCTGCTC
>CBJLOV010000013.1:0-36682 GCA_966424745.1 uncultured bacterium | reverse complement strand
CTGAGTGCGGCGAACACGGGATATTGATTGATCCGCTTTGCGTACAATTTCGCCGATCCCGCGCTGCGCGAGCGTGCGCTGACCCATCGCAGCGTCGGTGCGAGCAACAACGAGCGTCTTGAATTCTTCGGCGACGCGCTCGTCAACGCGATCGTCGCCGAACTCCTCTACGAAACCTTTCCCAAGGCGGCCGAAGGGGAACTGACCCGGCTGCGCTCTCGTCTGGTCAGCGAGCCGGCGCTGGCGGCGATCGCGCGCGAACTCGATCTGGGCGATTCCCTGCACCTGGGGCCAGGCGAGTTGAAGAGCGGAGGGTTCCGCCGCGATTCCATCCTCGCGGACGCATTCGAGGCCTTGATGGCCGCGGTCTATCTCGACGGCGGCTGGCAGGCTTGTCGCGACGTGGTGCGTATGCTGGTGGCGCCGCGTATCGCCGAGGCGGCGACGATGGACGACAAGGACGCGAAGACGCGGTTGCAGGAATGGCTGCAGTCGCGCGGCGAGCCGCTGCCCAGCTACGAACTGATCTCGACGAGCGGCGCCGATCACGCGCGTGTATTCGACGTCGAATGCCGCATCGAATCGCGAGGCCTGCGGTCCGAAGGTCGCGGCAGCAGCCGCCGTGCGGCCGAGCAGGCCGCGGCGACGGCCGTGCTGGCACAATTGCAATCCCACGGTGCTTAGGGGCCGTAGCTTTTTTAGGCCACGGATTAGACGGATAAACGCGGATAAACGAATAAGGAGTCTTTGCTCTTATCCGTGTTTATCCGTCTAATCCGTGGCCAGAAGCTCTTGATCTATGTCTACACCAATCAGTTCAGAAGAATTCCGTTGCGGCACTGCCGCGATCGTCGGCCGGCCGAATGTCGGCAAGTCGACGCTCGTCAATGCGCTGGTCGGCGTGCGTTTGTCGATCATCGGACCCAAGCCGCAGACGACGCGGCATCGCATCCTCGGCATCGTCACCAAGCCACAGGGGCAGATTCTGCTGCTCGATACGCCGGGCTTGCATGCCGGCGGGGCGCGCGCGATCAATCGTCAGCTCAATCGCGCGGCGCGCAGCGCGGTCGCCGAGGCGGACGTCTGCGTGCATCTCATCGAAGCGGGACGCTGGACCGAGGAAGACCAGCTCGTGCGCAACGTGCTGTCGGACTCGTCGAGACCGCGCCTGCTGGTGCTCAACAAGGTCGATGTGCGGAAGGACAAGAAGCAACTCCTGCCGTTTTTGCAGAAGGTCGGCGGCGATGGTTTCTATGCAGGCGTTTTCCTGATTTCCGCTCGTCGTCGCGACGGCATCGATGCCTTGGAGCGTGCGATCATCGAGCACTTGCCTCGGGGACCGGCGCAGTTCGTCGAAGACGAGTTCACCGATCGCAGCGAGCGCTTTCTCGCCGCCGAACTGATCCGCGAGCAGCTCATGCTGCGGCTCGGCCAGGAATTGCCGTACGCCGCTACGGTCGAGATCGAGAACTTCGCCGATCGCGAAGACGGCATGAGCGAAATCCATGCCGCGATCTGGGTCGAGCGCGAAGGGCAAAAGGCGATCGTGATCGGCAAGGGCGGCGAACAGCTCAAAGCCGTCGGCAGCGCCGCGCGCCTGGCGATGAACAGGCTGTTCGGCCGCCGCGTGCATCTCAAGCTTTGGGTCAAGGTACGCGAGAACTGGTCCGACGACGAGGCTGCGTTGCAGCGATTCGGCTACTCTGAATAGAGTAGCGCTGAGGGGTCAAGGGCGGAGGGCTGAGAGAAAACCCGGCGCCTTCGATCTTCGGCGGTCAATCCTTCTCTATGCGCATCGAACAGCAGCCAGCCTATGTCCTGCATGCACGGGCCTACCGCGAGACCTCGTTGCTGCTCGAATGCCTGACGCGTGATCACGGTCGTGTCGGCTTGATTGCGCGCGGCGTGCGGCGCGAGCGTGCAAGGATGCCGCGGGCGCTGCTGCAGCCGCTGATTCCGATCCGGCTCGACTGGAGCGGACGCGGCGAACTGGCGACGCTGGCCCAGGTCGAGGCCGTGGCGCCGGGCTTCGCTCTCGTCGGCGACGCGTTGCTTTGCGCGCTCTATCTCAATGAGCTCGTGCTGCGTCTCACTCCGCGACAGGATGCGCTGCCGGAACTGTTCGCCGATTACGCCCAGGCTCTGGCGCGGCTGATGCAAGTCGAAGGGCAGGCGTGGACGTTGCGGCGTTTCGAGCGTGACTTGCTGGCCCATCTCGGCTATGGCCTCGTGCTCGACGTCGAAGGCGAAAGCGGTGTGCCGCTCGATCCCGGTCGCGACTACGGCTATCGTCACGAGCATGGTCCGGTGCCGTGGCGCGACGCTCGCGATGGCGTCCGCCTGCGCGGCGCGGCCCTGCTGGCGTTCGCACGCGACGAAATGCCGGCCAGCGAGGACTTGCCGCCGCTGCGGCGGCTGATGAGGGCGGTGATCTCGACCCATCTGAACGGCGGCGAGTTGCGCGCGTGGGGCATGCTCGGCGACGTCGCGCGGCGATCCGTCGGGAACGGTGCGAGTGCGGCGGCCGAGTCCGATGCGAACGAATCAGGTTCCGTCGAGCGCTGAAATCGTCGCCGCGATCGCATCGATCAGAGCATCAAGTCCGGGTTCGTCCCGCCCATCTTGCTGCTTTATCCGGAGTTCGACGCTCTCTGCCGTTCTCAGCAGCCGGGTTGCCCCGCAATAGCGGCAGGAGGCGCGCAGACGATGCAGCCAGTTGTCGAGGTCGTCCGCGGACATGGCAGTGATGCGGGGCAGCGCGGTTTCCAGTTCTTTCGCGAAAAGGCCGCGCAGCGCCCGCAGGGTCCGCCTGTCGCCGCCCACGCTTGCCAGCGCCTCTTCGTCTTCGAGCAGCGGGGACAGCGGCATTGCATCGGCCGTGGGGACGGGCGCAGTGCCCGCGGCCCCGGCGAGCGGTGGCTGCCATTGCGGCAGATGCGTCGACAGCAGGGCGGCAAGATGCTCGACGCCGATCGGTTTTGCCACGGCGTCGGCGTAACCGGCGTCGTCGAGTTCGGCACGCATGCCGGAATCCAGTTCCGCGCTGGTCGCGATCGCCGTCGCAGCATGGCCGAGCCGACGCAGTGCCCGCAACAGCGGAGCGCCGCCGAGATCGGGCATGCGCCGGTCGAGCAGCATCAGGTCGAAAGAGGTTTGTGCGCAAGCGGCTCTCGCTTCGCTCCCGTCGACGACGCCGGTGGGTTCACAGCCGAGTTCGCGCAGCGCCGTGACCAGAAATTGCAGACTGACCGGGTCGTCGTCGGCCACCAGAATCCTTGCCGGATGGTCTCTCATGCCCGAACTATAGCAGCGCAAGGCGGAGAAAGGCGGTAGACCGCGCCGGACTGGTATCATACTCGGCCCATTTCGACGCTTTCGCATGACTTCGATCGAGGCCGACATCACCGGCTTGACCCACGATGGCCGCGGCGTGACCCATGTTGCCGGAAAGGCCGTGTTCGTTGCCGGCGCGCTGGCCGGCGAGCGCGTACGCCTGCGCTATACCGGCAAGCACCGGAATTACGACGAGGCCGCCGTGGAGGAAGTGCTCAGCGCTTCGCCTGATCGCGTAGTGCCGCGCTGCAAGCACTTCGGCATTTGCGGCGGCTGCGCGCTGCAGCACCTCGATCCGGCGGCGCAGATCGCTGCGAAGCAGCGCGCCCTGCTCGAGAATTTCGAACGCATCGGCAAGGTGCAGCCGGAACAGGTGCTTGCGCCGCTGACCGATGCGTCCTGGGGCTACCGGCGCCGCGCGCGGCTCAGCGCCAAATTCGTCGAAAAGAAGGGGCGCATGCTGGTCGGCTTCCGCGAAAGCAACGGCCGCTACGTCGCCGACATCGAGCGCTGCGAAGTGCTGCATCCTGCGGTCGGCGAACGGATCGACGCCATCACCGCCCTGCTCGAATCGCTCGAGGGCAAGCGCGAGATTCCGCAGATCGAAGTCTCCGCGGGCGACAATCTGATTGCGCTCGTGCTTCGCCACCTCAAGCCGCTGTCGGAGTCGGACACGCAAACGCTGATCGCGTTCGGCCAGGCACACAAGTTCGGAATTTTCCTGCAACCCGGCGGCATCGACAGCGCCGCTCCGCTGTGGCCTGCGGGAGCGCAGCTGAATTTCGAGCTGCCGGCCTACGCCGTGACGCTCGATTTCCGTCCGCTCGATTTCATCCAGGTCAACGGCGGCATGAACCGGCGCATGATCGACCACGCCCTGGGGTTGCTCGATCCGCAAACCTCCGATCGGGTACTCGACCTGTTTTGCGGCCTCGGCAATTTCACCCTGCCGCTGGCGCGGCGTGCCGGCCAGGTCGTCGGCGTCGAAGGCGAGGCCGGCCTCGTCCAGCGCGCGCGCGACAACGCAGCGAAGAACGGTCTGGACAACGCGACGTTCCACAGCGCCGACCTCGCCGCCGATCAGCGCGCGACGGCCTGGGCCAAGGCCGACTACGAGCTGGTCCTGCTCGATCCGCCGCGCTCGGGTGCCGATGCGGTGCTCGACTACCTGCCGCGCAAGGCAACACGGCGCGTGGTCTACGTGTCCTGCCACCCGGCTTCGCTCGCCCGCGACGCCGGCATCCTCGTCGACAGGCATGGGTTCCAATTGAAAAGTGCCGGCGTGATGGACATGTTCCCGCACACCGCACATGTGGAATCCATTGCCTTGTTCGAGCGTTGAATGATTGGAAGAAACAAGCTTAGCCACCGATTACACGGATAGCGCGGATAAAATCACTTTCTTGTGATCCGTGCTATCCGTGTAATCCGTGGCAAAAAAAGCTCCTATGGCCATTGAAATAGAACGCAAATTCCTGGTGACGAGCGAGGCATGGCGCACGCGTGCGGCGCGTTCGCAGCGCATGGTCCAGGGCTATCTGATCGACGCGAACCTGGTGCAGTCGCAGACCGGTACGCGTTGTTCGATCCGTGTGCGCATCGGCGGCGACCAGGGCTGGCTCAACATCAAATCGGCGACGCTCGGCGTCGAGCGCCAGGAGTACGACTATCCGATCCCGCTCGCGGACGCCGAGCGCATGCTGCGCGATTTCTGTAACGGCACCGTCGAAAAAGTCCGCCACTATGTACCGCATGCGGGCCTGATGTTCGAAGTCGACGAGTTTTTCGGCGACAACGCCGGCTTGGTGGTCGCCGAGGTCGAATTGCAGTCGGTCGGCCAGGCCATCGACAAACCCGCCTGGCTGGGGCGGGAAGTCACCGAGCACATGCGCTACTACAATCTCAATTTGTTGCAGCATCCGTATTTGCGTTGGAGCGAGCGCGAACGCGCAGGGGATTGATCGTGCTGATCATCGGTTTGTCCGGATTAGAGCTGACCGGCGCCGAGCGCCGGCAGCTCGCCGCGCCGCAGGTCAGCGGCGTGGTCTTGTTCAAGCGCAATTTCGTTTCGCGCGCGCAGGTGATCGCGTTGATAGAAAGCATCCGCGCGCAACGCGGCGACGAGTTTCTGATCTGCGTGGACCAGGAGGGCGGGCGCGTACAGCGTTTCCGCGAAGGGTTCACCGAGCTGCCGGCACTGGCGCGGATCGGCGCGTTGTATGCCGAGGACCCGCGCCACGCGCTGGCGCGGGCAGAAGAGCATGCCTGGCTGATGGCGACGGAAATGCGCGCGATCGGCGTCGATTTGAGCTTCGCGCCCGTGCTCGACCTCGGCCGCGGCAACCGGGCGATCGGCGACCGCGCGTTCGATGCGCGGCCGGAGGTGGTCTCCGATCTCGGTCTGGCCTATCAGCGCGGAATGCGCCTCGGCGGCATGGCCGTGACGCTCAAGCACTTCCCCGGGCACGGATCGGTGGCCGAAGACACGCATGTCGACCGCGCCGTGGATGAACGTTCGCTGGAAGCGATCCGCGCCGAAGACCTCGTGCCGTTCGCCGACGCGATCGTGGCCGGAGCCGAAGCGGTGATGATGGCGCACGTCGTCTATCCGCAGGTCGACGCGAAGCCGGCCGGCTATTCTCGCGTCTGGATCGCGGATATTTTGCGCGGCCGGCTCGGCTTCCACGGGACGGTGTTCAGCGACGACATCAGCATGGCCGCGGGCGAGAGCGAGGGCGGCATCGCCGCGCGCGTCGAAGCGCACTACGCGGCGGGCTGCGACCTGATCCTCGCCTGCCAGCCCGAAATCGTCGACGAGGCGCTCGCGGCAACGCGCGATGCGACGGCATTCGATCCGAAGCGCCTGGCAAGCTTGCTCGGCGGCGTCGCGCAAACCTGGGACGAAATGGCCGACAATCCGCAACGTCGCCGCTTCGTCGAAAATCTAGGCAGTCTCCCCTGATCGCAAAAGTCAAAGGGCATCCATCCATGGATGCCCTTTCCAGCAGAAGTTTTCCAGTTTGAAAGGAGTAGGCAAAGTGACCGACAAACCCGTGCTCGCCGAAGCCATGAAGACCGCCGAACTGCTGTTCTCGCGCGGCGAGCTCGATGCGCGCATCGCCACGATGGGCAAGGAGATCGAAGACGCACTCGAGAACGAAGTGCCGATCTTCATGACCGTGATGAACGGCGGACTGATCTTCGGCGGCGTGCTTGCGCTGGCGATCCCGTCCGATCTCGAATTCGACTATGTGCACGCCACGCGCTACCGCGGCGGCACGCGCGGCCACGACCTGCTCTGGGTCAAGCAGCCGCGCGTGGCGTTGACCGGGCGCACCGTGCTGCTCGTCGACGATATTCTCGACGAAGGCCACACGCTGAAGGCGATCCGCGATTTCTGCATCGACGAAGGCGCCAAGCGCGTGCTGATCGCCGTGCTTTGCGAGAAGCGCCACGACCGCGCAACCCCGGGACTGCGCGCCGATTTCGTCGGCGTGCGCGTGCCGGACCGCTACGTGTTCGGTTACGGCATGGATTTCCACGAGCAGGGCCGCAACCTGCCTGGCATCTACGCGTTGTAGGAACGGTTTTTTTGCTACGGACTACGCGGATGAACACGAACAAAGAAAATCGCTTTTGATTCGTGCACGTCCGCGTAGTCCGTGGCCGGCAATGCTTTCCTGGATTCAATATGCATATCGATTTGGCAATCATTGGCGGCACCGGCCTGTACAACTTCCCCGGTTTGGAGAAGGTGGAAAAGAAAGTCGTCGAAACGCCCTTCGGAGCGGCTTCGGACGCGATCACGCTCGGCGAGCTCAACGGCAGGCACATTGCCTTTCTCGCCCGCCACGCCAGCGGCCACTCGATCCCGCCGCACCGGATCAACTACCGCGCCAACGTTTGGGCGCTGAGCAGCCTCGGTGCTCGGCATGTGCTCGGCATCAACGCGGTCGGCGGCATCCGCGCCGACATGGGACCGCGCGTGCTCGCGGTACCCGACCAGATCATCGACTATACCCACGGCCGCATCACCAGCTATTGCGACGCCGACGATGCCAAGGTCGAGCACGTCGATTTCACCGAACCCTACAGCGCGGAGCTGCGCGCCCGAGTGCTCGCCGCCGCGAAGCGGGCAGGCATCGGCGTGGTCGACGGCGGCTGCTACGGGGCGACTCAGGGCCCCAGGCTGGAAACGCGCGCGGAAATTGCGCGCATGCGCCGCGACGGCTGCGATCTCGTCGGCATGACCGGCATGCCCGAAGCCGCGCTCGCGCGCGAATTGAAACTCGACTACGCCTGTCTGGCGGTGGTGGCGAACTGGGCTGCGGGCTGCCCCGAAGACAACGCCGCGCCGGAGATCAGCCTACCTGAAATCTTCGCCCACCTCGAAGCGGCTACGGCGAAGATTCCGCCACTCATTTCCGCGCTGCTCGCCTGAAAAGCCGCATTCCCCCGGTAGACGGGAAAACCACGGAAACCGCCAACGCGTTCGCCAAATCGCCACACTTGCAATTTTTTGTTAATTCGGCGTTATACTTTTGTTGTGCCGGGTTCGCACATGGGGAAAGTGGGGCGGCCCCGGCGCTTGTCCCAACTGTGTCGAGGTCGTAAATGCGTACCGGTACTGTCAAGTGGTTCAATGATGCCAAGGGGTTCGGCTTCATAGCCCCCGAAGACGGCGGCGAGGATGTATTCGTCCACTATTCGGCGATCAACACCCAAGGCTTCCGTAGTTTGCAGCAAGGACAAAAAGTAAATTTCGAAGTAGTAGAGGGTCCGAAGGGCTCGCAGGCCGCGGCTGTACAGCCGGTCAAGTAAGCCCGTCGTGAAACGTTGCGATGAAGCCCGCCTCACGGCGGGCTTTTTCGTTGGGGTCTTCCGCAGGCCGACCATGGCCTTCCGTTTGGACGTCCAGCCGTAAAGACGTATAGAAATCCGGAAGAGGCCCGACCATTCGCCGGCGTATTTGCATCGCCTCCCGGAAATACTTTGCGTCCGGGTGTTGACAGGTTTGCGCGCATCGTTTACGTTTGGCCGCATGTCGCAACGCAACAGCCACCGCAATCTCGTCTCCAGCCTCGTGATCTCGGCTGCGGGCCTGCGTGGCGGTCTGCTTGTTCTCGTCCTTGTACTTATTAGCACCGGGGGTGCGGGTTAGGACGCGTCTGAGCAGTGAAACCAGGCGAAGAATCCAAAACCCCGCACCCGGCGACGAGTGCGGGGTTTGTCGTTTAAGGCAACACGAATCGGCAATTCGGAATCGGACGAATCAGGGATGGATGGTCGCGCCGCTGTGCGAGGCGGGCGGAACCTCAACATTTTTAGGCTTGGAAGTGCGATGAAATCCAGCAACGACCCCGCCGTAGTTCCCGCGCGCGAACGCGTGCGCGTTTTCGACACCACGTTGCGCGACGGCGAGCAGTCGCCGGGCTTTTCGATGAGCCGGCCGCAGAAGCTGCATATGGCGCATGCCTTGGCCGAACTCGGCGTCGACGTGCTCGAGGCAGGCTTTCCGCAGGCCTCCGCCGGCGACTTCGACGCCGTGCACGCCATCGCCGGCGAGGTACGCGGCCCGGTCATCGCCGGCCTCGCCCGCGCCCAGTTCGGCGACATCGAAGCCTGTGCGCGGGCGCTGGAGCCGGCGCAGAAAAAGCGCATCCATATCTTTCTGGCCACGAGCCCGCTGCACCGCCGGCACAAGCTCAACATGAGCCGCGAACAGGTGCTCGAAACGGGTGCGAAGGCGGTGCGCCACGCGCGCCAGTTCTGCGACGACATCGAATTCTCCGCCGAGGACGCGATCCGCACCGAACCCGAATTCCTGATCGAAGTCCTGTCCACGATGATCGAAGCGGGCGCGACGACGGTGAACGTGCCCGATACGGTCGGTTATACGACGCCGGAGGAAATCTACGTATTGTTCTCCCGTCTGAAGCGCGAAGTGCGCGGCATCGACAAGGTGGTGCTGTCCTCGCACTGCCACAACGATCTCGGTCTCGGCGTCGCCAACAGCGTCGCCGCCGTGGCGGCCGGCGCGCGCCAGGTCGAATGCACGATCAACGGCATCGGCGAGCGGGCGGGCAACGCGGCGCTCGAGGAGATCGTGATGGCGCTGCGCACGCGCGCGGACAAGTTCAACGTGGAAACCGGCATCCGCACGCAGCTGCTGTATCCGACCGCGCGCCTGCTCGCCAACGTCACCGGTTCGACGATCCCGCGCAACAAAGCGATCGTCGGCGAGAACGCGTTCGCGCATGAATCGGGCATCCATCAGCACGGCATGCTGAAGAACCGTGAAACTTACGAGATCATGCGGCCCGAGGACGTGGGCGTCGAGAAGACCCAGCTCGTGCTCGGCAAGCATTCGGGCAAGCACGCGCTGCGCGACCGGCTGAAATCGCTCGGCTACGAGATCGACGATGCCCAGGTCGAGGAAATCTTCCCGCGCTTCAAGGCGCTGGCCGACAAGAAGAAAGAGGTGTTCGACAGCGATCTCGACGCGCTCGTGCTGGGCCAGGATCCGGCCGCGCTCGGCCCGTGGACGCTCGAACAACTGCATGCTACCTCGCATCTCGGCGGGGGCGCTTCGGCTTCGGTGCGCCTGCGCCACGAAGACGGGCGCAGCGTCGGCGAAACCGAGGGGTCGCTGGGCGACGGTCCCGTACACGCGATGCTGCGCGCGATCGAGCGCGCGACCGGCACGACGCTGGACATTTCGGATTTCCAGATTCGCTCGCTGAGTTACGGCGCCGATGCCCAGGGACGTGCCACGCTGACGGTCAACTACGCCGGCCGCGAACTGATCGGCCGCGGCGTATCGACCGACATCGTCGAGGCCTCGGCATTCGCCGCGCTGGAAGTGGTCAACCGCATCGAACGCATCAAGCTCGGGCAGAACTTGCCGCTGGTGGCAAAGTCGGCTTGAGACAATTTATTTGACGCGGATTTACGCGGATGAACGCGGATAGGGCAAAGAACGTAAAATTCCATCTACAGCAGGTTTATCTGCTCTTATCCGCGTAAATCCGCGTCCAGAAACCGCTTTACGAATTGAAGAGGACTTCATATGAAATCGACTGAATTCATCTGGCACAACGGCAAGCTCAAGCCCTGGAGCGAAGCGACGGTGCACGTCACCGCGCATGCGCTGCACTACGGTTCATCGGTGTTCGAAGGCGAGCGCGTCTACGCCACGCCGCAGGGGCCGCAGTACTTCCGCCTCGCCGACCATACGCGCCGCCTGTTCGAGTCGGCCAAGGTCTACGAGATCGACATCGGCTACACCGAAGCGCAGATCAACGAGGCTTGCAACGAGGTGATCGTCGCGAACAAGATGAAATCGGCCTACGTGCGCCCGCTCGTGTTTCGCGGCGCAGGCCCGCTCGGCGTGATGCCGAAGGAAGGCTCGACGGTCGATGTCTGCATCATCGCGCTGGAATGGGGCGCCTACCTCGGCGAGGCGATCGACAAGGGCGCGGACGTGTGCGTGTCGTCCTGGCACCGCGCGGCCCCGAACACCTTTCCGTCCTGGGCAAAGGCCGGCGGCAACTATCTGTCGAGCCAGCTGATCGGCTTCGAGGCCAAGCGTCACGGCTACCACGAAGGCATCGCGCTCGGCTACAACGGTCTGCTCAGCGAAGGCGCGGGCGAGAATCTTTTCATCATCCGCAACGGCAAGATCACGACGCCGTCGACCAGCGCGAGCATCCTCGCCGGCATCACCCGCGACACCGTCATCACGCTTGCCGGCAAGCTCGGCTACGAGGTGTTCGAGCGCGATCTGCCGCGCGAGGCGCTGTACACCGCCGACGAAGTCTTCATGGTCGGCACGGCGGCCGAAGTCACCCCGGTGCGCTCGGTGGATCGCAAGCCGGTCGGCGAGGGCAAGCCCGGCCCGATCACGAAGGCGCTGCAGAAGGCGTTCTTCGGCCTGTTCGACGGCACCACCAAGGACGAGTGGGGCTGGCTGACGCCGGTGTCCGCGGATCAGAAGAAAGCGGCTGCCTGAGAAAGGATTTCGACGCGTATTCGCGCGGATCAACGCGGATAAGGCACATCCGCAAGGGTTTTATCCGCGAATATCCGCGTTCATCCGCGTCAAAAATCTCCAACTGACTACATCTATGGCAAACACCCTGCTCGACAAGATATGGAATGCGCACCAGGTCGCTGCGGAAACCGCGGCGACGCCTGCGATCCTCTACATCGACCTGCATCTGGTGCACGAAGTCACCTCGCCGCAGGCGTTCGCGGAACTGCGTTCGCGCGGGCTCAAAGTGCGGCGCCCCGACCGCGTCCTCGCGACGATGGACCATTCGACGCCGACTTTGCCGCCCGACGCCAACGGCAAGCGTCCGTATCTCGACAGGGCGACCGAAGCGCAGGTCGCCGCGCTCGAGGCGAACACGAAGGAATTCGGCATCGAGCTTTACGGCTGGAACAGCAGCAATCGCGGCATCGTGCATGTGATCGGGCCGGAACTCGGTGCGACCCAGCCCGGCATGACCATCGTCTGCGGCGACAGCCACACCTCCACGCACGGCGCCTTCGGCGCACTCGCCTTCGGCATCGGCACGACCGAGGTCGGCCATGTACTCGCGACGCAGTGCCTGCTGCAGCGCAAGCCGAAGTCGCTGGCGATCACGGTCGACGGCAAACTGCCGCGCGACGTGACGGCGAAGGATCTGATCCTGCACATCATCGGCAAGATCGGCATGAACGGCGGCACCGGCCACGTGATCGAGTACCGCGGCAGCGCGATCGAAGCGCTGACGATGGAAGAGCGTATGACCGTGTGCAACATGTCGATCGAGGCCGGCGCCAAGGCGGGCCTGATCGCGGCGGACGCGACGACGTTCGAGTTCCTGCGCGGTCGCGAACGTGCGCCGAAAGGGGCGGATTGGGATACGGCGGTGAAGCGCTGGAGCGAATTGAAGTCCGACCCCGGCGCCAAGTTCGACCGCGAAGTCGTGATCGACGCGGCCTCGGTGAAGCCGAGCGTTACGTACGGCACCAACCCGGGCATGGTGATTCCGCTCGGTGCCGCGGTGCCCACGGCCAAGGACGCGCTCGAACAGCGCGCTCTCGATTACATGCATCTGCGGGCCGGACAGGCGCTGCTCGGGACGAAAATCGATCTCGTCTTCGTCGGCAGTTGCACGAACGGACGCCTGTCCGATCTGCGCGCAGCAGCGAGTGTCCTGCGCGGTCACAAGGTCGCCGACGGCGTGCGCATGCTGGTCGTGCCGGGCTCCGTGCAGGTCAAGCACGACGCGGAGAGGGAAGGGTTGCATGAAGTCTTTCTCGCCGCTGGCGCCGAGTGGCGCGAGCCGGGCTGTTCGATGTGCCTGGGCATGAACGGCGACATCGGCAAACCGGGCCAGCTCGTCGTGTCGACGAGCAACCGCAATTTCGAAGGCCGCCAGGGACCGGGCGTGCGCACCGTGCTCGCCAGTCCGCTCGTGGCGGCGGCCTCGGCGCTCGCCGGCGTGGTGGCCGATCCGTCCCAATATCTTTCGGAAGCCGCATGAAACCGCTGACCCATATTCACTCGCGCACCGTCGTGCTGCCGTTCGAGAACATCGATACGGACCGCATCATCCCCGCGCGCTTCCTGACCACCACCGAACGCACAGGTCTCGGCAAATCGCTGTTCAACGACTGGCGCTATCTCGCCGACGGCAGCGAAAACCCGGACTTCGCCTTGAACAAGCCCGAGGCGCGCGGCTGCGAGATTCTCGTCGCCGGCCGCAACTTCGGCTGCGGCTCCTCGCGCGAGCATGCGCCGTGGGCGCTGACCGACTACGGCATCCGTGCGGTGTTCTCGAGCGAGATCGCTGACATCTTCCGTGGCAACTCGCTGAAGAACGGACTGCTCGCGGTGGTGCTCGGCGAGGCCGACCACAAATATCTGCTCGAGCATCCCGGCATCGAACTCAGGGTCGACATCGCCGCGCAGACGATCGAGTTGCCGGAAGGCAAGAAGATCGAATTTCCGCTTGAGCCGTTCGCCAAGCATTGCCTGCTCGCCGGAGTCGACCAGCTCGGCTTCCTGTTGCAGCACGAAGCGCAGATTGCAGCGTTCGAGCAAGCGCGGGCGGCGTAGCCCTCGATCGTCATTCCCGCGCGCTTTGGGCGGGAGCCCAGTGACTTTGATTTTGATGTTGAACCTTGAAGCGAAAGGCATTGGATTCCCGCTTTCGCGGGGATGTCAGGCAAAAGAGAGAAGCCAAAAAATGAAAGCAAAAATCACCCTGCTGCCGGGCGACGGCATCGGCCCCGAAGTCACCGCGATCGCGGTCGACGTGCTGCGCGCGGTTGCCACGAAGCACGGCCACGAATTCGCCTTCGACGAGCAGTTGATCGGCGGTGCAGCGATCGATGCGCACGGCGATCCGCTGCCGCCGGCGACGGTGGCTTCGTGCAAATCGGCGGATGCCGTCCTGCTCGGTGCGGTCGGCGGGCCGAAGTGGTCGGATCCGAACGCGAAGGTGCGTCCGGAGCAAGGCCTGCTTCGCATCCGTGCGGAACTGGGCGTGTATGCCAACCTGCGTCCGGTGCGCGTGCATCCGAAACTGGCGAATCTTTCGCCGTTGAAGAACGAGAAGCTGCACAACGTGGACTTGCTGTTCGTGCGTGAGCTGACCGGCGGCGCTTACTTCGGTGCGAAGACGCGCACTGCGGATACCGCGACCGACGAATGCAAGTACACCGTCGCCGAAATCGAACGCGCGACGCGTCGCGCTTTCGAATTCGCGCGTGCGCGGCGCAAGCATGTTACGCATGTCGACAAGGCCAACGTGTTGGAAACGTCGCGCCTGTGGCGCTCCACCGTTGAGCGCGTGGCGAAGGACTACACGGACGTGAGGCTCGAGCATCAGCTCGTCGATTCGATGGCGATGCTGCTGTTGAGCCGTCCCTCGGCCTACGACGTGATCGTCACCGAGAATCTGTTCGGCGACATCCTGACCGACGAAGCCGCGGCGCTGGCCGGTTCGCTGGGGTTGCTGCCTTCGGCTTCGCTCGGCGACGGCAAGGCCGGCCTGTACGAGCCGATTCACGGCTCCGCGCCCGATATCGCCGGCAAGGGGCTGGCCAATCCGCTCGGCACGATTCTTTCCGCGGCGCTGCTGCTGCGCCATTCGCTCGGCCTCGAAACCGAAGCACAGGAGATCGAGGCGGCGGTCGATGCCGTGATCGAGCAGGGCCTGCTGACTCGCGATCTCGGCGGCAGCGCGACGACCGCGGAAGTCGGTGCGGCAGTAGAGAAAGCGCTCGCCGGGCAAGGCGAGAGAGCGGCCGCATGAAGCTCTACCGCTATCTGACCGGGCCGGACGACAAGACGTTCTGCCTGCGCGTCAGCGAGGCGTTGAACACCGGCTGGATGCTGTACGGCAATCCGACCTTGACCCACGACGGCAAGAGTGTGATCGCGGGGCAGGCGCTGACGAAAGAGGTCGAAGGCGAGTTTTCGAAGAACATCGACCTTCCGAACATGTGAAACCTGGGTGACAGAACAGAAATGTCCGCAAACGATACGAATGGAAAGCTGCGCAGCGACGTGATGAAGTCCGGTCCGGACCGCGCGCCCGCGCGGGCGATGCTGTACGCGACCGGTCTCGACGAGGCCGCGATCAGAAAACCGCTGGTTGCCGTGGTGCACACCTGGTCGAACGTCTCGCCGTGCAACCTCAATCTGCGTGAGCTCGCGGAACACGTCGCCGAAGGCGTGCGCGCGGCCGGCGGCACGCCGATCGAGTTCAACACGATCGCGGTGACCGACGGCATCGCGATGGGCACGCCGGGCATGCGCGCGTCCCTGATCAGCCGCGAGGTGATCACCGATTCGATCGAGCTCGCCGTCGACGGCCATTCGCTCGATGCGATGGTCGTGCTGTGCGGTTGCGACAAGACGATTCCGGCGGCGGCGATGGCGCTCGCGCGCTTGAACATTCCGGGCGTGGCGCTGTACGGCGGCAGCATCGACCACGGCACGCTCGACGGCAAATCGATCACGATCCAGCAGGTGTTCGAGGCGGTCGGCGCGCATGGCGCGGGCAAGATCGACGACGCGCGCCTGCACGAAGTCGAAAGCAAGGCCTGTCCCGGCGCCGGCGCCTGCGGCGGCCAGTTCACCGCGAACACGATGTCGATGATGCTGATGACGCTCGGCCTGTCGCCGCTCGGCTTCAACGACGTGGCCGCGACCGATCCGCACAAGCGCGAGGTGGCCAAGCGCTGCGGCGAGATCGCGGTCGAGAACCTAAAGCGCGGTTTGCGTCCACGCGACGTGCTCAGCGCGACCTCGTTCCGCAACGCCGCGCGCGTCGCCAACGCGACGGCGGGTTCGACGAACGCCGTGCTGCACCTGCTCGCGATCGCCGGCGAGGCGCAGGTGCCGCTGAGCCTCGAAGATTTCGAAGTCGCCTCGAAGACGACGCCGGTGATCGCCGACCTGATGCCGGGCGGCAGGTACACCGCGATCGAGATGACCGCGGCCGGGGGGCTGACCCAGGTACTGCGCGAGCTGCGTGCGGCGAAACTGATCGAGGATGCGCCGACGATGACGGGCAGGGGCCTGTTTGCGGAAATCGATGCGGCGCCGGCGGCACCGGCCGATCAGCAGGTCGTCGTGCCGGTGTCGAAAGCGTTCAAGCCGCGCGGCGGCTATTCGATCCTCTACGGCAACCTCGCTCCCGAAGGCTGCGTGCTCAAGCTCGCCGGCAAGGGCAAGCTCAAGTTCACCGGCACCGCGCGCGTGTTCGAGAGCGAGGAGGACACGTTCAAGGCCGTGCAGGCCGGCAAGATCCAGGCCGGCGACGTGGTCGTGATCCGCAACGAAGGGCCGGCCGGCGGACCGGGCATGCGCGAAATGCTCGCGGTGACCGCGGCGCTGGTCGGACGCGGCCTCGGCGACGACGTCGCGCTGATCACCGACGGCCGTTTCAGCGGCGCCACGCACGGCTTCATGGTCGGCCATATCGCGCCGGAGGCGGCGCGCGGCGGTGCGATCGGCCTGCTGCGCGACGGCGACACGATCGTGATCGACGGCGAGCGGCGCGTGATCGAAACCGACGCCGATCTCGAAACCCGGCGCAAGTCGTGGACGGCGCCGGAGCCCAAGGTCAAGCGCGGCGTTCTCGCCAAGTACGCGAAGAGCGTCGGTTCCGCCTCGCGCGGCGCCGTGATGGAGATTTAGTTTGTCGTCATTCCGGGGCCGCCGCAGGCGCAGCCCGGAATCCAGTTCCTGCTTTTCGCCAAGAACAAGCACTGGATTCCCGCCTACGCGGGAATGACGGAATTCGATGTTGATGGTTCACTTTTATCTTTGTGGAGAAATAGAAAATGTCTACCGCTACCCCCACCGTCACCACCGCGGAACTCGAGAAGTCGAAGATCGCGATCCTCGGCTACGGCAGCCAGGGCCGTTCGCACGCGCTGAACCTGCGCGACTCCGGTCTCGACGTGATCGTCGGCCTGCGCGCCGGCGGCGCGACGGCCGCCACGGCGAAGGCCGACGGCTTCACCGTGGTCGAGCCCGCCGAGGCGGTGAAACAGGCCGATCTCGTCGCCGTGCTGACGCCGGACATGGTGCAGCCCGACCTGTACGTCAATGCGATCGAAAAGAACATCAAGCCGAACGCCGCGCTGCTGTTCGCGCACGGCTTCAACGTGCACTTCAAGACGATCACGCCGCGCAAGGACATCGACGTGATCCTCGTCGCGCCGAAGGGGCCCGGCCATCTCGTGCGCACCGAATATGAAATTGGCCGCGGCGTGCCGTGTCTGTATGCGGTGTATCAGGACGTCACCGGCAAGGCCAAAGAGAAGGCAATGGCCTATGCGGCCGGCCTCGGCGGCGCCCGCGCGCTGCTGATCGAGACCGATTTCAAGGAAGAGACCGAAACCGACTTGTTCGGCGAGCAGGCCGTGCTCTGCGGCGGCGCGAGCGAGCTGGTGCAGAAGGGCTTCGAAACGCTGGTCGAGGCGGGCTACCGTCCGGAGATCGCCTACTACGAAGTGCTGCACGAGCTGAAGCTCATCGTCGACCTGCTCTACCAGGGCGGCATCACCAAGATGCTCACCTTCATTTCGGAGACGGCGCAGTACGGCGACTACGTCAGCGGTCCGCGTATCGTCGACGCGGCTACGAAGGAGCGCATGAAGGCTGTGCTCAAGGACATCCAGGACGGCACCTTCGCCAAGAACTGGACCGAGGAATACAAGGCCGGCCTGCCGAACTACAAGAAGTTCAAGCAGGCCGACCTCGATCACCCGATCGAGAAGGTCGGTGCCCAGCTGCGCGCGAAGATGGTGTGGTTGAACCAGCAAAAGTGAGGTTATTGCCGACAGCTTCGCTGCGGCAATAACTACCGCCGTTGCAGTCGGCAGCTTTGCTGCCGCTGAACGGCGGTGTGAATGTACCCAGGACCGGCTATGAACGCACAACTCAAACCGAAACAGACATCGACCTCACAATCCTCGGGCAAGCATCCGCTTGCAGGCAAGAACCTCACCGGCGCGGACATCGTCGTACAGGTACTCGCCGACGAGGGTGTCGATGTCGTATTCGGGTATTCGGGCGGTGCGATCCTGCCGGTCTACGATGCGGTGTTCCGTTTCAACAACGAGCACAAGCGCGATGACGGCAGCGAGCCGCTGCCGCTGATCGTGCCGGCGAACGAGCAGGGCGCCGGTTTCATGGCGCAAGGCTATGCCCGTGCGTCGGGCAAGGTCGGCGTGGCGATCGTCACGTCGGGCCCTGGTGCGACGAACACGGTCACGCCGGTGCGCGACGCGATGGCCGATTCGATTCCGATCGTGGTGATCTGCGGTCAGGTGCCGACCGCGGCGATCGGCAGCGACGGTTTTCAGGAAGCGCCGATCAGCAGCATCATGGCGGCGTGCGCCAAACACGTGTTTCTCGTCACCGACGCCTCGAAGCTCGAAGCGACGCTGCGTTCGGCGTTCGAGATCGCCCGCACGGGCCGGCCCGGCCCGGTCGTCGTCGATGTGCCGAAGGACGTGCAGAACACGAATCTCGTTTTCGACGGCGCGGTGCGCCTGCCGCTGCCGGGTTATCGTGCGCGCCTGGACGATATCGCCAACTCGGTGTTGACCGAGGAAGCCTGCCGGACGTTCTTCGACGCGTTCGCCAAGGCCAGGCGCCCGCTGATCTATGCCGGCGGCGGCGTGATCGCGGCCGAGGCCGCGCACGCCTTGCGCGCGTTCGCCGACACGTTCGCGCTGCCGGCGACGACGACCCTCATGGGCATCGGTGCAACCGATACGACGCAGTTGCTGTCGCTGCACATGCTCGGCATGCACGGCACGGCGTTTGCGAACTATGCGGTCGAGGACTGCGATTTCCTCATCGCGGTGGGCAGCCGTTTCGACGACCGCGTCGCCGGCGTGCCGGCGAAGTTCGCCGAGGGTGCCAAGTTCATCGCCCATCTCGACGTCGATCCGGCCGAGATCGACAAGGTCAAGCGCGTCGACTGGCATCATCTCGGCGATCTGCGGCATGCGCTGGACGCCTTGCGTGAATTCGGCGTCAAAACGGGTTTCGATCCGAGAGGGAAGGGCACGTTCACGGGCTGGCACGCGCACATCGCGGATTTGAAGAAAACCTACGCGATGAACTACGACCGCAAGGCGGCCGTCATCCAGCCCTATGCGGTGATCGAGGAGATCAACAAGCACACCCAAGGGCGCGCGATCATCGCGACGGGCGTCGGCCAGCATCAGATGTGGGCGGCGCAGTATTTCGACTTTCGCGAGCCGCGCCTGTGGTTGACCTCGGGATCGATGGGCACGATGGGCTTCGGCCTGCCCGCGGCGATCGGCGCGGCGTTCGCGCGTAGCGACGCGATCGTGATCGACATCGACGGCGATGCTTCGATCCGCATGAATCTCGGCGAGCTGGAAACGGTGACGACGTACAATTTGCCGATCAAGGTCGTCGTGCTCAACAACTACGGCGACGGCATGGTCCGGCAGTGGCAGAAGCTGTTCTTCAAAGGACGCTTCTCCGCCAGCGACAAGAGCCTGCACAAGAAGGATTTCGTCAAAGCCGCGCAGGCCGATGGATTCCCCTGGGTGCAGCGCCTGGAGCGTCCGGAAGATCTGCCGCGCGTGATCGCCGAATTCGTCGCGTTCGACGGACCGGCCTTCCTTGAAGTCATCATCGATCCCGACGCGGGGGTCTATCCGATGGTCGGCCCCGGCATGGCCTATGCCGAGATGATCACCGGCGACTTCATTCCTTCGCGGCAGAAACCGACCGGGCAGGAAGTCGGTCCCGCGGAAATGTTCTAGGGCGGCGGCGATGCATCGCGGAAGCTGTTTGTGCGGTACTGTGTGCTATGAGATCGACGGCGATCTCATAGCGCCCTATCTGTGCCACTGCCAACGCTGCCGCAAGGCCCACGGCGGGGCGTTCGCGGCGGTGATTACGGTGCCGGCGGCTGCGTTCCGCTTCGTCAGCGGGGAGGAGTCGCTGAGCGACTTCTACCGGGCCGATTCGACCCTGCATCGCGTGTTCTGCAGGAACTGCGGTTCGCCGATCCTCAGCCGCCGCGACACCCTGCCGGATCTGGTCCGCATCCGCGCGGGTTCGCTCGACACGCCGTATTCGACAAAGCCCGCTTCACATATTTTCGTCGGTTCGAAAGCCGATTGGTTCGACATTCACGACGCCGCCCCGCAATACGCCGAGCGTGCGTCCTGAGCGATCTCTCCGAGACTCATACCATGCGCAGAATCATCTCCATTCTTTTACAAAACGAAGCCGGTGCTCTCGCACGCGTCGCCGGCATGTTTTCCGCGCGCGGCTACAACATCGAGTCGCTCACGGTCGCGCCGACGCACGACGAGGCCGTATCGCGCCTGACCCTCGTCACTTCGGGCAGTGATGCGGTGATCGACCAGATCATCAAACAGTCGCGCAAGCTGATCGAGGTGCTCGAGATCGCCGATTTGACGAGCCGTGAACACATCGAAACCGAGCTGCTGATCCTCAAGCTCGACGTGCGTGCGGACGCGTTGAGCGCTTTCGTCTCCGCGCTGCGCAAGTATCCGCGCGCGCAGGTGATCGACATCAGCGGCAGCGTGCGCACGATCGAATTCACCGGCAGCGGCGCCGAGGTCGGCGAATTTCTCGCCGCATTCACCAAGATCGGCGAGATCGTCGAGCTTGCGCGCAGCGGCACGGCCGCGGTGGAGCTCGGGCTGTCCGTGCTTTCGCACGTTCCGCTGCGCTCGCGACTGCAGTCGGCATAAGGCTTTTCTTCCGCCGAGCCGCCGCTTCCGTGCATTCGGGAGCGGCGGCTTTTTTGTTTCTTGCTGCAACGCGACGTGAAACACGACCCTGGAATAGGGCACCTTCGCAGCTGCGGCATGTCTCGAGATCGAATCTTCGACTGCTGCAATCGTAATGAAACGAGTCGATGCATTTATTGCATATGCTCGATGTATTTCCGATATATATATGATAAATAGTATAAATTGGCTTCAGACGGTGTGCGATAGATCATGAGGACGATCAAAGGTCCGGCCATTTTTCTGGCGCAGTTTCTCGGTAACGAACCGCCGTTCGACACCCTGGACAATCTCGCACGCTGGGCGGCAGGATTGGGCTACAAGGGAGTCCAACTGCCGACCGCACCGCACATCATCGATCTGGAAAAAGCCGCGACGAGTCAGTCCTATGCCGACGAGATCACGGCCGTCGTCGCCGCGCACGGTCTGGAAATCACCGAGCTGTCGACGCATCTGCAGGGCCAGCTCGTCGCCGTGCATCCCGCTTACGACGGCTTGTTCGACGCTTTCGCCGCGGAGCACGTGCGCGGCAATCCGAAGGCGCGCACCGCCTGGGCGGTGGAACAGATGAAGTTCGCGGCCAAAGCCTCGCAGCGCCTCAGCCTGAAAGCGACGGCAAGTTTTTCCGGTTCGCTCGCCTGGCCGTATCTGTATCCCTGGCCGCAGCGTCCCGCGGGTTTGATCGAAGAAGCGTTTGCCGAGCTGGCGCGGCGCTGGCGGCCGATCCTGGACGCATTCGCCGAGGCGGGCGTCGACGTCAGTTTCGAACTGCATCCGGGCGAAGACCTGCACGACGGCGTGACCTTCGAGCGCTTCCTCGCCGAGGTGGACGATCATCCGCGCGCGAACATTCTCTACGACCCGAGCCACTTCGTCCTGCAGCAGCTCGACTATCTCGAATTCATCGATTTCTATCACTCGCGCATCAAGTCGTTCCACGTCAAGGATGCCGAGTTCCGTCCGAACGGACGCCAGGGCGTGTACGCCGGCTACAGCGACTGGATCGACCGCGCCGGACGATTCCGCTCGCTCGGCGACGGTCAGATCGATTTCGGTGCGATCTTCTCCAAGCTCGCGCAGTACGACTACCCCGGCTGGGCCGTGCTCGAATGGGAGTGCGCGTTGAAGCATCCGGAGGACGGTGCGAAGGAAGGCGCCGAGTTCATTCGCCGCCACATCATCCGCGTCGCCGACCGCGCCTTCGACGATTTCGCCGGCAGCGGCGTGCAGCACGATCAGTTGCGTGCGCTGCTCGGGACCGGAGGTGAGGCGTGAGTTCATTCCGACGCCTGCGCCTGGGCATGGTGGGCGGCGGGCAGGGGGCGTTCATCGGCGCGGTGCATCGCATTGCCGCGCGTCTCGACGATCGCTACGAGCTGGTCGCCGCGGCGCTGTCCTCGGATCCTGCGCGTGCCGCCGCGAGCGCCGCCGCGCTCGGTCTGTCCGCGGAGCGCAGCTATGCCGATTTCCGCGAGATGGCGCGACGGGAGGCCGCCCGGGCCGACGGTGTCGAAGTCGTCGCGATCGTCACGCCGAATCACCTGCACGCGCCGGTGGCGACGGCGTTCCTCGAAGCGGGCCTGCACGTGATCTGCGACAAGCCGCTCGCCGTGTCCGTCGCGGAAGGGCGGGCGCTTGCCGCGCTGGCGGGGGCGAAGCGGCGCGTGTTCGCGGTGACCTATACCTATTCCGGTTATCCGATGGTGCGCCATGCGCGCGAACTGGTGCGCGCCGGCGAGCTCGGCGAAATCCGCTTGATCCAGGCGGAATACCAGCAGGACTGGCTGGCACAGCCGCTGGAGCAGGGCGACAACAAGCAAGCTTCGTGGCGCACCGATCCGGAGAAGTCGGGTCCCGCCGGCTGCCTCGGCGACATCGGTACGCATGCGTATCACCTGGCCGCCTTCGTCAGCGGCATGCGGCCGGTGCAGCTCGCCGCCGAATTGCACACCTTCGTGCCGAACCGACGCCTCGACGATCACGTGCAGATGATGCTGCGCTACGCCAACGGCGCGCGCGGCCTGCTCTGGGCCAGTCAGGTCGCCGCCGGCAGCGAGAACGCCTTGCGCCTGCGCATAGCCGGGACCAAGGCGAGCCTCGCCTTCGACCAGGAGCATCCGAACGATCTCTGGCTGACCCCGCTCGGCGGCAACCCGCAGCGCCTGACGCGCGGCCGCGTCGCGGGCACGGCTGCGGCGCATGCGACGCGCATTCCGCCCGGGCACCCGGAGGGCTATCTCGAAGCGTTTGCGCAGCTCTATACCGATGCCGCCGAGCACATTCTGGCGCAGGCGGAAGGCCGCGATCCCGCGCCGGCCGCGCGCGATCTGACCACGGTCGAGGACGGCGTCGCCGGTCTCGAGTTCGTCGACGCCGCGATCGCCAGCCATCGCCAGGGCAATCGTTGGGTGGATTTGCAGACTCGATAGTGGAGGGGAGCATGTTATTGGACAAGAACGGCATCAACCGGCGCGCCTTGCTCGGGGGGATTGCAGCCGCGGCCGCGGTCGGAGCCGCTTCGAGGTTGTCGGCCGGCGAAGCGCCGTCGAGCGGTGCCGCGCCGGCCAAGGTGTCCTCCGGACGCCTCAAGCAGTCTCTGTGCCGCTGGACGTCCAAGGCGCCGCTGCCGGAACTGTGCAGGCGGCTGAAGACCATGGGCTTCGCCGGCATCGATCTGATCTACCCGGACGAGTGGTCGATCGTCCGCGACAACGGCCTCGCCGTGTCGATGGGCTACGCGAGCCGGCGCGAGAAATTCATCCAGACCGGGTTCAACGATCCGGCCAATCACGCGATGCTGTTGAAAGAGTTGGAAGCGGCTATTCCGCTCGCCAAACAGGCGGGGGTGAAGAATCTGATTGCGATGTTCGGCAACCGCAACGCGGCGATCGACGACGGCAAGGCGCTGGACAATTGCGTCGCCGGTCTGTCCAAGATCGCGCCGCTCGCGGCCGAAAACGGGGTCACGATCTGCGTCGAGCTGCTCAACAGCAAGGTCGATCACCAGGGTTATCAGGGCGACCACACCGCGTTCGGCGCCGCCGTGATGAAGGGCATCGGCTCGCCCCACGTGAAGCTGCTCTACGACATCTATCACATGCAGATCATGGAAGGCGACGTGATCCGCACGATCCGCGACCACATCCAGTGGATCGGTCACTTCCACACGGGCGGCGTGCCCGGACGCCATGAAATCAACCGCACCCAGGAACTCAACTACTTCGCCATCGCGAACGCGATCGCCGACTTGAACTTCGACGGTTATCTCGCGCACGAATTCTCGGCGACGCGTCCGGATCCCTTCGTCTCGTTTGCCGAGGCGGCGGAAATCTGCACGGTGTAATTTCGGATCGGAAAAAATGAAAAACCGCTTCTTCAACATTCTCGGGTCATCCGTCGCGGCGGGCTTCGTTCTGGCGCTCGCATTGCAATCGTCCGCGCATGCGCAGACCGCTTCTGCGGCGAGCGCGGCCGAGCCCACCGATCCGAAAGCGACCGAACAGTGGGAGCCGGTGCCCAGGCTCGTCACGCCGGGCAATGCCTCCGCTGCGCCGCCGTCCGATGCGATCGTGCTGTTCGACGGCAGCAATCTCGATCAATGGGAGACGTCGAAGGACCGTTCCCCCGCGCGCTGGAAAGTGCACGACGGCGTGGTGACCGTCGACAAGGCGACCGGCAACATCCAGACCAGGCAATCGTTCCGCAACTACCAGCTGCACCTGGAATGGTGCGTGCCGGAAGGCATCACCGGCGAAGGCCAGGCGCGCGGCAACAGCGGCCTGTTCCTCGCCTCGACCGGCAACGGCGACGAGGGCTACGAAATCCAGATCCTCGATTCGTGGAAGAACAAGACCTATGTCAACGGCCAGGCCGCCAGCGTCTACAAGCAGGCGCCGCCGCTGGTCAACGCGATGCGTCCGCCCGGGCAGTGGCAGACCTACGATGTGATCTGGACCGCGCCGGTGTTCGCGGCAGACGGCGCGCTCACGAGCCCCGGCTACGTGACCGTGTTCCACAACGGCGTGCTCGTGCAGAACCACACCCGGCTCGCCGGCGAGACCGTGTACATCGGCAAGCCGAAGTACAAGCCGTACGCGGACGCGCCGATCAAGCTGCAGGCGCACGGCGACCCGTCGTCGCCGATCAGCTTCCGCAATATCTGGGTACGCAAGCTCGACTGACGGGCCCGTCGACAGGGACCAACGCCAATCCGCAAACCCGCACAGGCTTCCGCCATGACAAAACCCGTCAATCCGTCCCGCTTGTTCGTCGCTTCCTGCCTCGCCCTGCTGGTCACCTCGCTCACGTTCGCGTTGCGCGCAAAGATCACCGGCGTCTTCCACGACAGCTACGGCTTGACCAGCGAGGAAATCGGCTGGGCGTTCGGGCCGGCATTCTGGGGATTTGCCGTCGCCATGTTCGTCGGCGGCGTGGTCATCGATTCGATCAAGACCCGCAACGTGCTCCGCATGGCGTTTGCCAGCCATCTCGTCGGCCTGGCCGTGCTCCTGTTCGCCAGGGACAAGACCCTGCTGTTCGCCGCCAACGTCTTCATCGGCTTCGGCAACGGCTGCGTCGAGGCCGCGTGCAATCCGCTCGTCACCACGCTGTTCCCGAACGACAAGACCAAGATGCTCAACCGCTTCCACGTCTGGTTCCCGGGCGGGGCGGTCGTCGGCGGCATTTTGTCGTGGATCCTGCTTTCGCAGCTTCATCTGCCCTGGCAGGCGCTGACCGCGGTGCTGTTCGTTCCGCTCGCGCTGTACGGCTATCTGTTCTTCGGCGAAACGATTCCGGAGACCGAGCGGGTGACGAGCGGAGTCTCGTACAAGGACATGTTCCGCCACCTCGGCGCGCCGGTTTCGCTCATCGCGCTGGTCTCCTTCATGATCCTGGCGACTTCGCTGCCGCTCGCGATCGACTTCAACGCCATGACGACCTGGATCGTCATCGGTCTCGTCCTCGTCGCCATCGCGGCGGAGGCGCTGGTGATCAACAAGACCAGCCTGCTGTTCCCGTTCATGGTGTTCTGCATGTTCCTGACCGCCTCGACCGAGCTCGGCACGAACCAGTTCACCGGTGCGCTGCTCGACAAGACCGGCATCGATCCGATGATCGTCCTCGTCGTCGTCACCGGCATCATGGCTCTGGGCCGTTACTTCGCCGGTCCTTTGGTGCACAAGCTCAGCCCGGTCGGGGTGCTGCTCGGCTCGGCGATCATTGCCGCGATCGGACTGTATCTGTACAGCACGGTGAGCGGCGCGGGCAGTACTCTGTTCGCCGCGATCGTCTTCGCCGTCGGCATTTGCTATTTCTGGCCGACGATGCTCGGCTTCGTTTCCGAATATACGCCGAAGACCGGCGCGCTCGGCCTCTCCGTCACCGGCGGCGCCGGCATGGTGGCGACCTCGTTCGTGCTGCCGATCATGGGCCATTCGATCGACACCGCCGGGCCCCAGCAGACCCTGCGTTTCATGACGGTGCTGCCGTTGATCCTGATCGTCGCCTTCGCGCTGCTCGCCTTGTACTTGCGCAGCCGCCGTGCGCCGGCGGCGCAGACGTTGGACCGATCCGCCGCGGCTTCGGGCGGCGATTGACCGAATCCATCGAGTAGCAATATGTCGATTCCACGCTGAGGAAAGCCCATGCATCAACCATCACGCAGACAATTTCTCATCCGCACGGCCGGCATCGGCGTCGCCTTCGCCGCATCGGGGCTGTCGCGCAGCCTGTCGGCGAATCCGCTGGGCAAACAGATCGGCATTCAGTTGTGGACCGTGAACGACACGCTCAAGCACGATGCCGCGGGCACCTTGAACAAGCTCGGCAAGATCGGCTTCAAGGAGGTGGAATCCGCAGGCTTCGTGGGCCTCGAGCCGAAGCAATTCCGCCGCCTGCTCGACGACGCCGGGCTGCGCTGCCCGAGTGCGCACCTGCAGTTCGACATGGACAACCTCGGTAAGGCGTTCGAGGACGCGCACGCATTGGGCGCCTCCTATGCGGCGGCTTCGTCGCTGATCGAGCCGGTCGGCAAAGCGATGTCGACGAAGCTCGAGTGGAAGTCGGCGATGAGCCGCGAGGAAGCGAAGCGCACGGTGGAAATCGCCAACCGCATCGGCGAAGCGGCCAAGCGCGCCGGACTGCAGTTCGTACTGCACAACCACGACCGCGAATTCGTCGACCTGGGCAACGGCGAGGTCGGCTACGACATCGTCTGGCGCGAGACCGATCCGGCCCTGGTGCAATTCGAGATCGACTGCGGCTGGATGGTCTTCGCCGGACGCAATCCGGTCGACTACTTCAAGAAATATCCGGGGCGGATCCCGCTCATCCACGTGAAGGATTTCCAGCCCAAGAAGAACAAGAATTCGCCGCCCATGGCGGAAGAAATGCTCGGCTCGGAATTGGGACGCGGCAGCGTGGACTACCGGCCGATCTTCGCCGCGGCCAAGCAGGCGGGCCTCAAGCACTATTTCGCCGAGCAGGAGGGCCCGTTCTCGCGCATGGGCCAGCTCGAAGCGGCGCAGGTCGCCTTCGACTATCTGCATTCGATCAACTGACTTCGAGCAAGTTTTCCGATGGACAAGAACTCCTACGACGCAATCGTGGTCGGCACCGGCATCTCCGGCGGCTGGGCGGCCAAAGAACTGACCGAAAAAGGATTGAAGACCCTGGTCCTCGACCGCGGGCGCATGGTACGCCACGGCGAATACCCGACCACGACCGAGGATCCCTGGGATCTGCCCGACGGCAACAGGTCCACGCTGAAGGACCTCGAGCGCCAAGCCAAGCAGGCGCGCACGGGCTACGTCGTCACGCCGGCGTCCAAGCATTGGTTCGTCGATGATATCGATAACCCCTACGAGGAAAGCTACCGTTTCGACTGGATCCGCGGCTACCACGTCGGCGGTCGCTCGATCATGTGGGGTCGGCAGAGCTACCGCTGGAGCGAGATGGATTTCGAGGGGAACGCGAAAGACGGCGTCGCCGTCGACTGGCCGATCCGCTACGCCGACGTCGCGCCGTGGTACGACCACGTGGAAACCTTCATCGGCGTCAGCGGGCAGGCCGAGAATCTGCCGCAGCTGCCGGACGGTAAGTTCCTGCCGCCGATGGAGCTCAATTGCGTGGAGCAGGAGTTCAAGGGCAAGCTCAAGGACAAGTTCGGGCGCGCGATGACGATCGGACGGGCCGCGCACCTGACCGGACCGCTGACGCACGACCAGAGCCCGCAGCGCAGCACCTGCCGCTATCGCAACATGTGCATCCGCGGTTGCCCGTTCGGCGGATACTTCAGCAGCAACGCGAGCACGCTGCCGGCCGCGCAGAAGACCGGCAACATGACCCTGGTGCCGAACGCGATCGTCCACGAGCTGATCTACGACGAGAAGAAGGGCAGGGCGACCGGCGTGCGCGTGCTCGACGCGGAGACCGGCGCGCAGACCGAGTACTACGCGCGCGTGATCTTCCTGTGCGCGTCGACGTTCGGTTCGACCCACATCATGCTGAACTCGATCTCGAATCGATTCCCCAGCGGTTTCGGCAACGACAGCGGCGAACTCGGCTGCAACATCATGGACCACCACCTCGGCGCAGGCGCGAGCGCCATGGTCGACGGCTTCGACGACCGCTACTACTTCGGTCGCCGTCCGAACGGCTTCTACATCCCGCGCTACCGCAACGTCGGCAAGGACAAGCGCGGCTACTTGCGCGGCTTCGGCTACCAGGGCGGCGCGGCGCGCGCCGGCTGGGGCAGCCTGCAGCTTGCCGCGGAGCTCGGCGAGGACTTGAAAAAGAAAGCGCAGGAGCCGGGGCCGTGGACCATCGGCATGGGCGGGTTCGGCGAAATCCTGCCGCACCACGACAACCGCGTGACGCTCGACCGCAACAAGAAGGACAAGTACGGTTTGCCGGTGCTTTCGTTCGATGCGCGCCTGCGCGAGAACGAACTGCGCATGCGCAAGGACATGATCGCGGACGCTGCCGAAATGCTCGAGGCGGCAGGCTATCGCGACGTGCACATCGTCGACGAAGACTACGGCATCGGCCTGGGCATCCATGAAATGGGCACGGCGCGCATGGGCCGCGACCCGAAGACCTCGGTGCTCAACGCCTGGAACCAGGTGCATGCCTGCAAGAACGTCTACGTCACCGACGGCTCGTGCATGACCTCGAGCGCATGCCAGAACCCTTCGTTGACCTATATGGCCCTGACCGCGCGCGCGGCCAACCACGCCGTCGAAGAACTCAAGCGCAGGAACATCTGAGGAGCGAACATGAATCGTCGCGAAGCGATACAGCGGGTGGCATTGTTGATGGGGGGCGCGATTTCCGCGCCTGCGATGTTCGGCGTGCTCAACGGCTACGCCAAGGAGCCGGCCGCGGACTGGAAACCCTCGGTGCTCGGCAAGGACGAGCTGGCCGTCGTCGTCCGCGTCACCGACATCATGCTCCCGCGCACCGATACCCCGGGTGCGCTCGATGTCGGCGTGCCCGCCTTCATCGATACGATGTTGAAGGAGGTCTACTCCCAGGAAGCGCGCAATCGCTATCTGGAAGGGCTGCATGAATTCGATGCGGCGGCGTTGAAGGCGCATCGCAAGCCCTTCGTGAAACTGGAACTGCCTCGGCAAAAGGCATTGATCCAGCAGTTCCAGGAGGCGGCAATCGCGGAAGAGCGCGCGATCGGCGCGCAGAAGCAGAAGGACCTCGTACAGGAAGTGCGCAATGCCACGGCATTGCCGCAGCGCACGGAGCCGGCGGCATGGGCACACCCGAGGTCCTTCATCCTGACGACAAAAGAACTGGCCTTGCTCGGATTCTTCACCTCGAAGCCCGGTGCGACCCAGGTGCTGCAGTACGTGGCGATACCGGGGGCGTACCACGGTTGCTTGCCGGTGAATCAGGCCGGCAACGGTAGGCGCTGGGCGACCTAGCGGACAGGCGGACATTGCCGGTATAAAGGAGCTTCCGTCGTTTCCTCCCGCAATGTCTCCCGATGAGCCGCAGTTATCGTTTTCGTGTCGTCAATGTTTTCGCCGAGTCGCGGCTGGGCGGCAATCCGCTGGCCGTGATCGAGGACGCGACCGGTCTGAGCGACGCCGAGATGCAGCAACTCGCGCTGCAATTCAATTTGTCCGAGAGCACGTTCGTCTTTGCCTCGAGCGAAGCGGACGCGCGGGTGCGGATCTTCACTCCCACCTTCGAGATGCCGTTCGCCGGGCACCCGACCCTGGGTACCGCACACGTGCTGCGCGCGCTCGGACACGGGGGCGATTCCCTGCGTTTGCATCTCAACGCCGGCGTCATCCCCGTTGCAGCGCAGGGCGACGTATGGACGTTGACCGCGAACGTGCCGACCCATCGCCCCTACGAGCATACGGGGGCGCAGCTGGCGCAGGCCCTGAGTCTGCGCGAAAGCGATATCGCCGGCGCGCCGTTATGGATGAATGCCGGGGTGGAGCAGTTGATCGTGCCGCTGGCGAGCGTCGACGCGGTCACGCGGGCGCGTCCGCAGATAGCCGCATTCGTCGACTATTGCACCAATCCGCGTGAAGCCGAAGCCTACGTCTATGCGCACGATGGCGCGTCACGCATCGTCAGCCGTTATTTCTGGGGGCAGCACGGTGCGATTCTCGAAGATCCCGGTACCGGTTCCGCCTGTGCGAATCTCGGCGGCTATCTGCTTGCGAACGGCGCAAAAAAACCGCAGGCGATCGAGGTGCACCAGGGCGCTGCGACCGGCCGGGCCTGCCTGCTGCACCTGACGATCGATGCAGACAGTCGCATCCACGTCGGCGGTCGCGTCGTCGAGTTGATGCGCGGCGAGTTGCAGCTCGACTGATCCGGGTGCACCGATCTTGGCGGTTTTCCGCAGTCCTCGGCGGGAGCAAAATCGTCGGATTTTCCGCTTTTGAGGCGGCGTCGCTTTCTGAACGAAGTCGGTGATGCGTATTGACCCGTCGGCGAATTGCGTATGCAATGACTCGCCTGCGATGAACGCGGCGTCGATCGTAGTCGGCGAATCGACGCTCCCGCAGTCAACCACGGACCGACCAGGCATGCGCTGCGTATCCCCGGTGTCGGATCGATGACGGCCAAGGCAGTCATTCCCAACGTAGGAAACGTCTCGTCGCGAGCAGCCCAAGCCAAAACGGTGGTGACAGTGGAATCGCCCATCTATTCAATCAAGGCCCATATCGTTCTCGTGCTGTTCGCAGCCGTGGCGATCGCGGGCAGCGGAAACGCCGCCGATAGTCGAAACGCCGATTCGCTTGCAAGCGCGCCGTCGATCCAGGCACAGCATCTTCCGGATGCGGTGGCCAGCGGTAAAGCCGCCAGAATAGGGCAGGTCGCAGGGTCGCAACGGTTGAAACTCGCCATTGCCTTGCCCACGCGAAATCAAGCTGAACTCGATCAATTCCTCCACGATCTGCAAGACCCGCAGAGCCCGGCGTTCCACAAATATCTGACCGTCGACGAATACACGGCGCGATTCGGCGCGACGCAGGCCGACTACGACGCGGTGATCGCCTGGGCCCGGACGAACGGTTTCGACATCGCCGGGACGACGCCCAACCGCCGCCTCGTCAACATCGAGGGCGATGCGGACACGATCAATCGCGCATTCAGCGTCACGATGACCGAGTATCAGCATCCCAGCGAAGACCGCACCTTCTACTCCCCCGACCGCGAACCGACGACGACCGGCCTCGGCGTTCCGCTGTTGCAGATCTCGGGCTTGAGCAACTTCACCATCCCCCACCTGCATCTGCGCAAGGGCAACGCGCTCGTTGCGAACGCGACCGGCTCCGGCCCTTCCGGCGAGTTCCTGCCGAGCGACATGCGCGCGGCCTATTACGGCTCCGGCCCGCTGACCGGCGCAGGCCAATCGATCGGCATTCTTTCGTTCGACGGTTACCAGACCGGCGATGTGCAGCTCTACTACTCGAATACCGGCATGTCGTCGAGCGTGCCGATCCACAACGTGCTGGTGAACGGCTACAGCGGTGCCTGCGTAACTATCAATTCGAACGGTACGATCAACACCGGCGTCTGCGACGACCGCGAGCAGATTCTCGACATCGTCAACGCCATCGGCATGGCGCCGGGCATCTCGCAGATCCTGTTCTATGAGGTGGATCCGGCGGACGCGTCCGGCGACGCCAAGCTGCTCAACCAGATGGCCACGGACAACTCGGCCAAGGTGCTGAGTTGCTCGTGGAGCTGGGGAGCGAACCAGGCGACGGACGATTCGATCTTCCAGCAGATGGCGACGCAGGGGCAGACCTTCGTCGACGCCGCAGGCGATTCAGGCGCGTGGGGCCAAGGTTCGAGCCAGACCATCGCCGCGGACTATCCCTCGCAGTCGCCGTACATCCTCCAGGTCGGCGGCACCGATCTGGCGACCAACGGCGCGGGCGGTTCATGGGCATCGGAAACCGGCTGGGCGGACGGCGGCGGCGGCTGGGATCCAAGCGAGCCGATTCCAAGCTGGCAGCAGATCGCCGGCGTGATCAACGCCTCGAACAAGGGCTCGACCAGCTACCGCAATGCGCCCGACGTGGCGATGGAAGCGAATTTCGACAACCCGACGGTGAACAACGGCCAATTCCTGACCGGCTACGGCGGCACCAGCTTCGCCGCGCCGCGCTGGGCCGGTTTCGTGGCGCTGATCAACCAGCAGTCCGTGGCGAACGGCAAAGGCACGGTCGGCTTCTTCAATCCGATGCTTTACAGCTTGGGGGCCGGTTCGAACTACTCGAGCAATTTCCACGACATCACCAGCGGCAGCAATCCGGCGATCAACTCGAAGCAGCAGGTCATCTCCGGCGGTCCGTCGTTCAACGCGGTAACCCGCTACGACCTCGTCACCGGCTGGGGCAGCCCGACAGCGGCGTTTGTCACGGCGCTGGCAAGCATCGGCGGCTCGGCGGACTTCAGCCTGTCCGATTCGCCCGGCAGTCTCACGCTGAATCAAGGTGCGAATGGCGCGGCCACGGTCACGGTGACCGATCTGAACGGCTTCAGCGGAAGCGTCGCCCTATCGGCATCGGGCCTGCCGGGCGGGGTGACTGCGTCGTTCAACCCATCGAACGCGACGAGCACAAGCACGCTGACCTTCACTGCCGCCAGTACGGCGGCGACGGGTTCGGCGACGGTGACGATCACCGGAACCTCGGGCTCGTTGAGTCACGCTACGACGCTGAGCCTTACGGTGAGCCCGTCGCGCAGTTTGTACATCCCGCTAAATCCGGCACGGTTGTTGGATACGCGCGCCGGCAGCACGACGATCGATGGTATCGATCAAGCCGCGGGGCCGATCGCCGCATACAGCATCTTCCGGATGCCCGTCAGCGGCCGAGACAGTATTCCCTCGGGCTTGGTGGCGGTCGTCCTCAACGTCACCGCTGTCGACCCAGACGGCCCCGGCTATCTCACGGTTTGGTCCGGCACGGGCGGCGTACCGAATGCTTCCAATCTCAATCTCAATGCCGGCTATACGATCCCGAATCTCGTCATTTCTTCCGTAGACGGCGGCGGCGAGGTGGCCATCTATAACGGCAGCAGCAGCGCAAAAAATGTCGTGGTCGATGTACAAGGCTATTTCCCCGCGGGCAGTGCCTATGTGCCGATAACTCCGCCTCAGCGCTATCTCGATACACGCAGCGGCTACGCGACGGTCGATGGTCAGGATCAAGGTACGGGGGCATTGCCCGGCGGCGGACAAATCGATCTCAGCATTGCCGGACGCACCACGATTCCCTCCTCGGGAGTAGCGGCGGTCGTATTCAACCTGACCGCGGTACAGCCGACCGGCGCGGGCTACGTCACGGCCTGGCCCACCGGCTCATCCCGGCCGAATGCCTCCAATCTGAATCTGAACCCCGGCATGACGATTCCCAATCTCGTTGTTTCCGGGCTCGGCTCGGCGGGCGAAGTTTCCCTGTTCAGCGGTGGAAGCGCGGTGACGGACCTCGTGGCGGACGTGCAGGGTTGGTTCCCGAGCAATTCGGGTTACACGGCGCTGACGCCGGCGCGGTTGCTCGATACGCGAAGCGGGCAGAGCACCATCGACGGTGCATACGCCGGCCAAGGCGCCATTGCGAGCAACGGCGAGTTGGATCTGCAAGTCACCGGCCGGGCCAGCGTGCCTGCCGGTGCCGGCGCGGTGGTTCTCAATGTCACGACCGTGCAGCCTGCCCAGGCTGGCTACGTCACGGTCTGGCCGACGGGCTCTGCAATGCCGTTGGCGTCGAATCTCAATCTCAATGCGGGGACGACGATTCCAAATCAGGTCATTGCCAAGATCGGCAACGGCGGCCGGGTATCGATCTTCAACGGCAGTCAGGGGGCAACCGATGTCGTTGTCGATGTCGAGGGCTGGCTGCCCGTTGCTCAATGACTTGCGTCGACCTTGCTGGGTTTGCAGGGTGCCATCCGACCGAGGCAGGTTTTGGAAAACAAAAACCCCGCAATTACGCGGGGTTATGAGTGCTTTCCGGATTGCATCGCACGTCTCCGGACTATGTATTGGTGCCCAAGGGGGGACTCGAACCCCCACACCTTACGGCGCTACCACCTCAAGGTAGTGCGTCTACCAATTCCGCCACCTGGGCAATTTGTTCGTCGATCCGGCTTCCTGTCGAGGCAGGAACATCGCGTTTCGAGCCGACTATGATACCTGTTGTTGCTCGTACCGGTAAAGGTATCAGTGCTTCTTCTGCGGTTCTTTTTTCGTTGCCGGTTTGGCTTCGGCAGGCTTGGCGTCGGCCGGTTTGCTTTCGGCCGGCTTCGCCGCTGCATCGTCCTGCTTGATCGGCGCGGTGGCGGCCGGGGCGGGCGCGCTTGCCGGAGCAGGCGTTGCCGGCGCGGTCGCCGCAGGAACATCCGAGTTGCCCGGAGCGGCAGTAGCAGGGCTGGCGGCGGGCGCGGCGGGAATGTCGCCGTTGGGAGCCGGAGCAGCAGGGGCCGGTGCGGCAGCCTTCGGCGCAGCCAGTCCGCCCATGACACCGAGATCGTCCGACGGTTTCAGCGTGCCGGCGTTCTTGAGGTACCAAGCCATCGTCAGGCTGAGCAGGAAGAAGACTGTGGCGAGGATCGCCGTGCTGCGCGAAAGAAAGTTGCTCGCGCCGCGCGCGCCGAACACGGTGCCCGAAGCGCCGCCGCCGAAGCCCGATCCGGCCTGTGCGCCGGCTCCGCGCTGCAGGAGGATCAGGATGACCATCGCGACCGCGATCAGCACGTAGACGATGTTGAATAGCGTAAGAAGCATTGATGAGATCCAGTAGTCACGACTGCGCTGCGGCGCAGATCGCGAGGAAATCCGAAGCCGTCAGCGAAGCGCCGCCGATCAGTCCGCCGTCGATGTCCGCCTGGGCGAACAGTTCGGCTGCATTGGCCGGTTTGACGCTGCCGCCGTAAAGGATGCGGAGCGAGCCGGCTATTCTAGCATTCAGTTCCGCGACTTTGCTACGGATGAAGGCGTGCATTTCCTGGGCCTGGGCCGGAGATGCGGTGCGGCCGGTGCCGATCGCCCAGACCGGTTCATAGGCGACGACAGCGTTTTCTAGCGCGGTGACGCCCGATGCGGCCATGGTCGCGCCGAGCTGCTCGGCGACGACGACGAAAGCCTGGCCGCGATCGCGCTGCTCCAGCGTCTCGCCGATGCAGAGGATCGGGGTCAGGCCGGCTTCCTGGGCGCGAGCGAATTTCTCCGCTACGCAGAACGCATTCTCGTGGTGCATGGTGCGGCGTTCGGAATGGCCGACGAGAGTGTGCGTGGCGCCGACGTCCTTGATCATCGTTGCGGCGGTTTCGCCGGTGTACGCGCCTTGCTTGTGCTCGCTGACGTCCTGCGCGCCGAAAATCAGGCCTGTGCCGGCATGGCGCGCGGCCAGTTCGGGCAGATAGACGTGCGGCGGCAGGATGGCGACGTCGACGGCATCGAGCGTCTTCGCCGCGCGTGCGGCGACGATCGCGTCGACGAGGTCTTGCGCGGAGGCGCGCGAGCCGTGCATCTTCCAGTTCCCGGCGACGAGTTTGCGGCGTGCCATGCGATGCTCTCAAATGGGGGATTGCATAAAGAATACACGCATGCTGCAGTGGCATCGTGCAGCGGTGGCTCGGCGCGCGGTGCGGGATCACAAGTTGTTGCATCGCGCAAGCGTTGGCAAGACTGAACGCGCGGACTATCATATTTAACTTGGGTCGCCGCTGTTCGCGCGGCTCCGGTGGCAAATCAGTCGTGTGTGTCCTTGATACGATGCGACTTGCACCGAGAGGTCGGTTACGACCATTTTCTGGATGGACTGCGCGCCGGACGGCGCGGTCGCTGATGCGTCAGGGAGATGCGGAGGCTTTGCGTGCTGGCTGAATACTTTCCGATCCTGCTTTTTCTCATCGTCGCCGGCGGTATCGGTGTCGCTCTGCTGTTGATTGGCGCCGTGCTCGGCCCGCGCAGCAAGAACAAAGAGAAGTCCGAGGCCTACGAGTGCGGCTTCGAAGCGTTCGAAGACGCGCGCATGCAGTTCGACGTGCGCTACTACCTGATCGCGATCCTGTTCATTCTGTTCGATCTCGAAATCGCCTTCCTGTTTCCGTGGGCAGTGGTATTCAAGCAGATCGGCCTTGTCGCACTTGTCGAGATGGCGATGTTCCTTGCGCTGCTGCTGCTCGGCTTCGTCTACTGCTGGAAGAAAGGCGCGCTCGAATGGGAATGACCGTCTTTGCGGCGGCGCGCTCGATCGCGCCCGCCATGGCCGCCGAAATCAACGGGAGGCGCCGATTCCAGCAAGGATCGGTGCGCCCCTACGGTTGGGTATTTGAATGAGCGCAACTGAAACCACGATTGAAAAAAACCTTTTCACCAATCCGGTTCCGACCGGACCGGTGGAAGACATCCTGCGTCCGGGCGAGGGCAATCCGCTGCTCGAGCGCGGCTTCGTCACCGCCTCCCTCGACAGCCTGATCAACTGGGCGCGCACCGGTTCGATGTGGCCGATGACGTTCGGGCTGGCCTGCTGCG